>JAEEXW010000044.1 GCA_016287995.1 Bacteroidales bacterium | reverse complement strand
TTATCACCGCTCATTTTTACTGAAATATCAGTGTCATTTACCAAATAATACGCATAACTGATGATTTTCGGGTCGTTTTCGTCCTTACACGATGACATAAAGCCAAGCAAAACTGCTAACAATAAAACTAATTTTTTCATTTCTTTTATGTGTTTAATTTTTCAAGCCACAAAATTACAAAAATTTTAAATACCCCGTGCATCTTTTTTGCAATGTACGGGGTATATAATTAATTTGCGTATTTTTCAGGTTTAATGCCCTTCACCAACATCGAATCTTGTATATTTTGGATAAGACTGTCTGTGAAAACATAATAATGCTGTCGATAAATTGAATTCGGATTTTCTTCTTTACGAATATCTTTCACATTATCAAGATGGATAATATAACTTTTAACAAGTATGGTACTATCCAAAATACCTCCATTGGAATTTTTGCCCCAACCTATCTTGCTATTGAGAACCAAATCATCATTTTCAAGTAGCATAAACTCACCTTTGAAAATTGGATAATCATACCCACTATACATTGTCATTGTGGAATTTCCGAAAAAACCTGAAACACCATATTCATTCATATATGTTGTCTCCGTTCCGTATATGTAAATATACGAATTAGACTCATTAATAATGGAATACTCATCAAATACAACCGGTTCTTCCTCATTTTCCTTTTTGCAAGACGAAAAAATTCCAAGCAAAATTGACAATAATAAAACTATTTTTTTCATGATTTATAAACTTTTATTACTAATCTTTCTATTATAAAATGCATTAGTCATAGGCAAAATAGTGATGGAAAAATTGCCACAATTAATATCCTTGAAGGAAACATTATTACCACAAATATCTAAAATAGGATAATCTAGAAAATAATCAACATCAAATGCACCTAAATCTAAATCATCCTCTTTCATATTATAGATTAATTTTGCAGATTCTTCTCTTGAATATGAATTTGATAATTCACCACTTATTCCAAGTTTTATTTTCTTATCAACACCAATATCAACACCTAATTTAGCACTATTTGCATAATATCTTTTGTAGTTACTTTCTTGTTGAACTGTTGTATTTGAATGTTGATTGTCTAACAAAACAATTATTCGCTTTTTTATTGGATCACTTGTTACATCCCATCTTGGAAAATTCAATCCTCTACCAGATTCGGTAGGATAAATCCATTTTGATCTTATACCATTCTTATTCAAAGTATAAGTATATTTTGAATGTCTAAACCACGTAGAATGTACTCTATCACGATCTATATAAAAATCAAATACTTTAATCATTGGTACTGTCAAGTAATAATACATTGCATGAACTTCACCACTTGTTGCAGCAGATTCGTAAACAAATTTAAACCTCAAAGAATAGCCATTCATTAATTTATTTAACACATCTTCACGAGACAATTCTGATTTCTTATGAGTTGTACTATTGTCTAAAACACTATTTTTATTATCAGGCTCAAGTATATGAGCAGTACCTTCATATCCATAAAAATCTTCTGGAGATAATTTGAATCTAAAAATACAATCCTGAACATCGTAACGTATATTCGTACTATTATCATCGCTACGTGTCCAATTATAATACATAGCAGCACGAGTAGCATTTTTTTGGTTACTTGTCAAGTTATATGCTCTGATTAATTCAGGGTCAATGTAATTAGAATTAAGAGAATTACTATGATATGGGGCATAATATGTTTCATTGCCTTCTGTTTTTTTAGATAATGCTAATTTCGTAAAAATAGGGTTATAAATATCATCAACATATTCATATTCACCATGAAATAGAGAATTAGTAGCAATTTTTGAAAGGTTTGTTTTTTTTCGGATATTTACACTTTCATTTATAACCAATACATCAAATCCTGGTATTTCATCAGCCCCCAATGTATCTACAACTTGACCGTTACAATACATTTCATAATTGTAAAGAACAGGAATTTCGTCATCTTCCGTATCAAAATCGGCAACCTGCTTTACTAATTCAGGAATATGAATGTTTAACAAAGGAAGAACCTCGAAAATTTTTTTCAAATCTTCTTTGTTATCGGCATACTCTTCCAAAATTGACTCAAAACTTTTTCCGTCAATCATTTCGTTTCTTACGATAGGATAAAAAACGTTATAGTCATTGTCAATTTTTTCAAGTGCTTTTTCTTTTAAGAACTCTCTTACAGACTTGTTTTGTGAAACCGCTTTTGATAAAATTTCAGAGAATTTCCTAAATTGTTCATCTTTTTCTGAAACTTCATCTTCTGTTTGTTTTACAGATACTTCACTATTAAGTGAATCCATCTCTACTTCTGCCGCTTCGTTAAGCGGTTCGTTGCAGGCGGCAAACATCAATGCCGCAGCCGCAACTGATAAAATTTTACTTTTCATCTTTTATTTAATTAAAAATATTTATGATTTTAATTCTCAATTATTTATCTAACAATAACATTTCTTGAATACACTACTGTATTACCACTGCTCACGATTATATCATAATCGCCTTCGCCGTAATCTTTAAGTATACAACTAAATGTTGTACCACCACCAGCAGTAATGCCGGTTACTTTTGTACCGTTACAAAAAACTTCTACTGTGCCGCCACTAAATTTATCGGCAAAATTTACAGTCAAAACAGTCGTAGAGGCATCGTATGATGCGTGAACGGACTTATGAGCAACGCTTCTCATCGGATCAGGATACCACTTACCATTGTCTCCTGATTGTGATTGCGTTTTACATCTTTTTTGGGCAGTTGCCTGAACTGTTGCAAGCATTAAAAGAACTGCTGAAATTAAAAATTTTGTTTTCATTTAATTTACTTTTTAAAATTTTTCGGGCGCAAAATTACGTCTTAAAATTATCTTCAACAAACACCTACCTTCATTATAAAATAGAGAAAATGCTGGTTATCAGTACTTTAATTTTTTATACAACCCTAAATTGAAGGTTTTTCCCAAAAAAAATATACATCGCTTTTCGTCTTTTTTTTGTAACTTTGTATAAAATAAAAAATTAAAGACCTATGAAAAAATTAAAAACTATATTAACTATTTTTATTTTATTTCTCGTTGCATGTGTGCAAAAAGACGAAGTGTATCTAAAACTTGAACGCGCTGAAACTTTGTTGGAAAATTATCAGGATTCTTGTGTCAAAATAATTCTTGATGAAATCAATTCCGAAAAAGTTTTATCTGACCAAAACAAAGCATATT
Organism: Bacteroidales bacterium; assembly: GCA_016287995.1. Classification (GTDB taxonomy): domain Bacteria; phylum Bacteroidota; class Bacteroidia; order Bacteroidales; family UBA3824; genus UBA3824. The sequence goes on along the minus strand of JAEEXW010000044.1, from coordinate 9,466 downwards.
ACAATTTGCTTATCACCGGATATAATTATGGCGCAAACGATATAGAAAAAACTGATTCATTAATTGATTTTAGTATTCGTTATTATGGCAAACATCTTGATAATCAAAAACTTGCGAAATCTTATTACTATCGTGCTTTAAAATCGTTCAAAGATTACAGTGATAGTGTTTTACTTGATTTAAAGCAAGCCGAAACGGTTGTCAAAAAAACTGACGATTATGTTCTTGCAAGTAAAATTTATGGTGCGTTGGCAATTTATTTTGGTAATTTATTTGAATTTGAAGAGGCATTAAAATATGCTAAAAACGAGTTTTTTTGTGCAAAGATGGCTATGAATGACAAATTAAAAGCCCATTCACTTATTAATTTGTCTGTCAGTTATGGAAAAATAGGTCAAAAAGACAGTGCATTTTTGTGTGCAAAAGCAAGCGAAAAATTTGCTGCTCAACTAAAACCTCATTACCGGGCATACATTTTTTATAATTTAGGTGCGGCGTTTTTTGAAACATCTCCCTCTGTCGCAGAAAATTATTTAAAAAAATCTTTGGAATGTGAAAAACTCGCTCAAAGTTACGCTCTATTGTCGGATTTGTATGTTAAGAGCGGTCGCAATGATGATGCAAAAAAGTTATGGGAAGATGCAATCAATATTTCATGGGGAGATGTCAGAACCCAAATTTTGTCAATGAAAGCCGAATACGAATTTGAGACGGGAGATTTTAACGCTTTCAGGGCTACCAAAGATGCAGAAATTAATTCTCTTAACGAGTGTCAAAAAGAACAACTTGAAAACAGAGCGTTGGAATTGAGCAAAAATTATGATTTTCAGTTACAAGAGGAAAAATTCAAACTATTGCTTACTCTTATCATAATTTCTGCATTGTTTTTATCTGTTATTTTTTATATGTTGTATCGTGCTAAAATGCGGCGAGTAGAAAGGGAAAAACTTGTGGAAGAAAATAAACTTTCAAAATTGGCTGAAAAAAATGCTGTTCTAAAAAAGGAAAATGCCGAATATGAATTGAATTTGATAAAAGGCAAAGATTTGCTGAAAAAGATGGAATCGGATTTGGAAGTTTTGAAAAACGACAAAAAAAGCAAAACAAGGACGATAACGCTTTTGGAAAAACGTATTTCGCAATTGAAAAACGATTATCAGGATAAATTGAAACTCGGCAAGGAGTGTTTTGACAAACTAAAAAACAATATTTCGCCTTTGAACTGGTCTGAAATGGATATTTTGTGTCTTTTGGAATACGTTTCCGTTTCCGAGTCTGAATTTTACAGCCGTATTGAGACTATGTATACAGGGTTGAACAATCAGCAAAAATTGTTTTTAGTTGTCTCTGATTTGTTGAAGAAAGACGTGTATACACTTTGTATGATGTTCAGTTTGGAAAAAGACAGTCTGTGGCAGAAAAAAAGCAGGATAAAATCAAAAAGAGTTAAATTGTGAGCATCAAAAAAACAATTAAGGGAATCTAACCCCGGCTTGTAAAAAAAATCCGATGTTAAACTCCCTTTTCGATATAGTTTGTTACAAAATCTCACTGCCAATAACGTGCCAAATTAGTGCGCATCCGCCCAATTTTTACCAAAATTGCCTTCAACTTTTAATTTTACCTTCAAATCCGCCGCGTTTTCCATCTCAGTTTCAACCAATTGCCTCAACTCTTCTTTTTCGTCGGGGAAAACTTCAAACACCAATTCGTCGTGAACCTGAATCAGCATTTTGGACTTGAAATTCTTCTCTTTGAGTCTCTTGAAAATCCTGATCATCGCTATTTTGATAATTTCTGCCGCCGTGCCTTGAATCGGCGTGTTAACGGCGTTTCGCTCCGCTGCCGCTGCAACGTTGCTGTTTCTTGAATGAATGTCGGGAAGATAGCGTTTGTGTCCGTACATCGTGGTAACAAAGCCGTTTTGTTTGCAGTCGGCAACGGTCTTTTCAATGTATTTTTTTACGCCCGGAAATTTTACAAAATAGTAGTCAATCAACTGTTTAGCCTCCGAGCGCGAAAGACCGGTATTTTGAGCAAGACCGTACGACGAAATTCCGTAGATGATTCCAAAATTTGCCGATTTTGCGATCGAACGCTGCTCTTTTGTAACCTCGTCGGGGTTTTTGCCGTAAATCAGAGCCGCCGTGCTGCGGTGAATGTCCTCGTTATGCTTAAAGGCGTTCAGCATGTTTTCGTCGTCGGAAAAATGTGCCATCACACGGAGTTCCACCTGCGAATAGTCAGCCGAATAGATAAAATTCTCCGGCGAAGACGGTACAAACGCACTGCGGATTTTTCGACCTTCCTCCGTTCTGTTTGGAATGTTTTGAAGATTTGGATTGTTGGAACTCAAACGCCCTGTTACCGTAACGGCCTGATTGAATTTCGCGTGAATCCTGCCTGTCTTCGGGTTGATAAGCAGCGGCAAAGCCTCAGTATACGTTGAAACGAGTTTTTTCAGACCTCTGTAATCCAAAATTGCAGATATAATTGGGTGCTTGTCTGCAATTTTCTGCAATTCTTCTTCTCCCGTTGCATATTGTCCCGTTTTGGTGGTTCTGGGTTTTTCGTCAACTTTCATCTCGTTGAAAAGTACTTCTCCGAGTTGTTTCGACGACGAAATGTTGAACTCTTTGCCAGCAAAAGCGTAAATTTCTTTTTCCTTCTTTTGAATCTTTTCGTTAAGTTCTTTCGTGTAATCCTTTAACACTGAGGTGTCTATACAAACGCCGTTAAATTCCATGTCAGCCAAAACATAGATCAGCGGCATTTCTATTTCTTTTGCCGTTTTTAAGAGATTGTTTTGTTCGAGTTCTCCGTAGAGTTTTTCTTTTAATTGATAAGTAACATCGGCATCTTCCGCAGCATATTCTTTAACGGATTGTATGTCAACCATATCCATACTTATTTGCGCAGACTTTTTCTCGCCTATCAATTCCTCTATGTGTACGGGTGTGTAGTTTAGGTAAATTTGCGACAGATAGTCCATATTGTGTTTTCTGTCGGGATATAGCATATAATCGGCTATCATCGTGTCAAAAATCTCCCCTTTGACTTCGATGTCATAATTGCGCAAAACAAGAATGTCAAATTTTATGTTCTGACCGATTTTTATAATGCTTTCAGCCATAAACGCCGGACGGAAAAATTCAAGTCTGCGTTTTGTGTCTTCTTCGTCTTCTGTGTTGAAAGGTATGTAAAAAGCCTCGTGAGCCTTCATGCAAAACGACATGCCGACTATTTTAAGGTTTCTTGTCTCTAAGCCCGTGGTTTCGGTGTCAAAACAAAACTCTTTGACTTCTAAGAGTCTGTGCCGCAAGTCAACGAGGTCTTCATCGGTTTCTACGAGTTTGTAATTATGTTGAACGGTTTTTATAGTTTCGTAGTTTTGAACGGGTTTTTCTTCCGCCTTTTTTTCGGGCTCTGACGACGGAGTAAAAAACAGCGAACCGGGTTCGGCTTCAAGAGTTTTTTTCTTGCCTAAGACTCTGTCTGCCATGGTTTTCATTTCCAATTCGGCGAAAATTTTTCTAAGACTGTCTTCATTGGTTTCTTTTACCAAAAAGTCGTTTTCTATGAAATCCGTTGGCGCGTCGGTTACGATTGTAACGAGTTTTTTAGCAAGCAGAAAATCTTCTTTGTGTGTTGAAAAGTTCTCTTTCTGCTTGCCTTTCAATGAGTTAAGTTGTTGATAAATATTTTCTGCGCTTTTGAATTGCGAAATAAGTTTGTAAGCGGTTTTTTCGCCGATTCCGGGAATGCCTTTTACGTTGTCGGCGGCATCGCCCCAAAGAGCCAAGATGTCAATAAACTGCAACGGGTCTTCCAAACCTGTTGCCTCGCAAAAACTCTCTTTTGTAACGATTTCAGCGTCAGAGCCTTTCTTGGGTTTGTAAATTGTGATTCCGTCTTCAAGCAACTGATTATAATCTTTGTCGGGGGTTACCATAACGACTTCAAAACCCTCTTTTCGTGCTTTTTTTGCTAATGTTCCGATAATATCGTCGGCCTCGTATTCCGGGACTTCAACACGTTTTATGCCCATTGCGTCAAGAATTTCTTTTATGCGTGGCACGCCTGTTTTGATACCTTCGGGTGTAAGCGGACGCTGAGCCTTGTATTCAGGATAGATTTTGTTTCTGAAAGTAGGGTAGGGCGGGTCGAAAACCACTGCGATATGAGTGAAATTTTCTTTTTTCTTTAAGTCAAGAAGAAAATTCATAAAGCCGTATACAGCGGAGGTACTTTCGCCTTTGCTGTTGACCATCGGAGAGTTCAAAAGCGAATAAAACGCCCTGTAAATCATAGCGTAAGCGTCTATCAAAAAGAGTTTTTTCATCGTGTCAGAGTTTTTTTCTTTCGGGCAAAGGTAGAAAAAAAATGCAGTCTGTCAAAAAAAACTTATTACTTGATTCTGTATCCGCCGATTAATACATCGTCAATTTGTGGAAAATTCCCGCGCCACTGAGTTAAAAAATCGTCCAATTTTTGCGACTGTTCTTCTCCTGAAAATTCTGAAAACGAACTTAGCAACTCTTTGAAACGCTTGTATGTTACCTTGCGCATAGTCTCGCCGCTGAACTGGTCTGCAAAACCGTCTGAAAACATATACAACCAATCACCGCTTTCAACCTCTATTTCTTCTGTTTCAAAACTTTTTGGTTTCGGGTGGTAGCCTATTGGATTTTTAACGGCTTTGTATTCCGTTAATTCGCCTTTTCTTACAAGGTACAAAGGATTGTTGCCGCCGGAAAACCGCAGTTTTTTGGTTCTTAAATTCAGAATGCAAAGAGCCATATCCATACCGTCCTGAGGTTCTTTTTCGTTAACGTCTTGACTGAGTGCGCCGGTAATGCACGTTCTCAGTTTTTCCAAAACCTCTGACGGCAAAGTGTTTTCGTCTAAGTCTATGCAAATGTCGTTCAAAAAAGTGATTCCTAAAAGACTCATAAATGCACCCGGAACACCGTGTCCTGTACAGTCTGCAACTGTAAACACCACATTTTCGCCCGAAAGTTTCATCCAATAAAAATCGCCCGAAACGATTTCTTTTGGCCTCCAAAACAAAAAGTAGTCAGCAAAATTATGTTTTAGAATCTCTTTCGAGGCTAAAACCGCCAACTGAATCCGCCGCGCATATCGTATGCTGTCGGTTACGGAACGGTGTTTTTTTTCGATGTCGGCTTTTAAGGCGGAAATATGTTCTTTTTCTTTTTGAATCAGCAGCGACATATCCCAAAGCCGCTTGTTTTTCTCGGAAAATTCTTCTTTTTCTTGTGCCAACTTTTTTTGCTCCATCAATAAGGTGTTGGCGTCAACAGAAAAAGTCTGAATATCTGTTTTAACGGTTTTTGCAGGCTCGGTTTTTGACGTTTTGAGATTTTCGTAAAGCGTTTTTTCGCGTTCAAGGGCATTTTTATAAATGCGTATTTCTTCTTTGAAGCGGTTTTCGGCGCGTTTTACGGCTTTTGCTTTGGCAATATGAATCCTGCGGCGGATTATTACGGCGTAAAAAAACGCACAAATCGCCAAAATTATCAAAATAATATGTAAATAATCAAGTCTCAATTTATTTGCAGTTTTTCTAACGATGAAACGTTATAAACGTAAATTCTGTTGCCCAAACCGCTGTTGTGAATGTTTATATTGGCAGCCGATTCGGAAGAAATTCTTGACAAAAAAACATTGTAGCCGCCTTTGCCGTCTTTGAAACAAGCGTAACATACTATTCCGTCATCATAGTCAAGGCGCACATATTTTTGTATTGTGCCGTCCAACGAAACTACCGACAAAACTCCCGTCATAGTGTTAACCATCTTTAATAGTGCTGACATTGTGGTTATTGACGATGCACCGCTGATTTCGATTCCGGCAAAATAGATTTCGTTGTCTATTTTCATGGCGTTTGAGAAGAAGGCATCGGTAGTAGGTACGCGGATATATTCGCCGCCGTTTTCGTTAGAAACCAAAGCGCAAGTGCCGGTATTGTCAACGGCTGAAATATAAGCGTATTTACTGTCAGGCGCAAAAATGTACGGAGAATAGTCTATTGCCGAACTATTGATTTCGTGTCCGTCCAACGAGAAAATTTTCAAAAAATAATATCCGTCTGCGTTAGTGTAGTAAATAAAAATATTGTTGTTGATTGAGCATATTTTTTCGATGCTGATAGTTTCGTTGAACTCCAAATTTGTCTCGTGTTCGGTTTTGCCCTCTTTGTTTATGTATCTTAACGTCAAATCGTATGAGGTGTTTTGTTGCATCATACCCTGATTGGGTACTTGAAATATCATAGCGTAACCGCCGTTGTCCAAGGGTGTTCCGTTAACGGGAATTTTGGTTGAGAAATTGTTGTTGCCCCCGCCCATTCCGCCACCATTCATGCTGACAATGCTGTCGAGTTGAAAAAGTTTCTGTCCGTCTTTGTCGAATTTTACGATTGCGTAATACGAACGTCCGAAATTGTTTGATGAGTAAAATTCAAAATAAAACTCGTCAAAAGCGTGTTTGCGTATTGTGCCGCCTGAAACGTCAATTTTTGTTTGCATTTCAGGAGGAGCCTGTTTTGAAATTTTTTCGTTGTTTCTTCCTTCGTTATTTTGGTCTATGTTTCGCATTGACACGTTCCAAGTTAGAGAAAACTGGGTTTGTGTGGTTTTTGCGTTGCTGTCTATTTTTACGAAATTGTAATTCAGAGTGTCGAGTTCGGAGGTGATAGTGATTATCGAACCGTCAGAGCACGCAACCGGAAAAAACATCGGCGAAACTTCAACCGATTTTATCGGCGAAGCCTCGTAATCTGAATAAATCGTTTCCTCAGAGCAACTTATAAGAAGTGCTACGATTATATAAATCCATTTTTTCATACCATTTGTTGTTAACGGTAAAAAAACATATTTCGCGCCAAAGATACAAAAAAATACTTTTCTTAGAAAATTTAATAAAAAAAATTACATTTGACGAAAAAAATTTCTACCTTTGAAAAAATTTTTAAACGTACAAAGTTTTAGTTATGTTAAAGAAATTATTTTTGGTATCTTCGTTGTTTTTGTCCCTTAACGCATTTTCGCAGGAATGTGTTGTTGAAGGTATCGTTTTGGATTCTAAAACCGGCGAAGTTATGCCGTTTGTCAATATCGCTTTAACCGGTGGCAAAACCGGTACAATTTCTGATATTAATGGAGAGTTCAAACTTTCTGTCCCTGAAAATATGACAAGTAAGGAATTGTCATTTTCTTCTGTCGGATATTCGCCGCTTACTTTTAAGGTTGCTGAATTGTCGGGCAGACATATCGAAGTAAAAATGGAGCCGCACGACCTCAAAATCAGCGAAGTAGTCGTAACGGATAAGAGCGCGGCGGGGAGAAAAGTTTTGAAAAATGTGTTGGAAAACTTTTCTAAAAACTATGTGTCCACCGATTTCGCATACGCAGGACAATACAAAAACACCGTTACAAAAAACGGTAAAACAAGAAATTCTCTCTATTCTTTCAATGCTTACGACTCCGAAGGGTATGTTTCAAAGGAAAGTTCTCGCGCCTTTGAGGCTCTTAACTACAAGTTTCAAAATGTAAAACGCGATTTTAAGGTCAACGATTTTGAGACAGGAATTAATTACTTTGACCTTGTTTCCTCGTTTGACATTATGCGCTACGAGTTGAATGTTATGAACGCTTACAACTTGGAGGATTTTGATTTTACGATTAAGAGCGAAACGCCTGAAAATTACGTAATTGCATTTACTTGTTTGAAGCCGAAAGTTATCAATACAGGCGCACTTTATCCTGAAAAATATTGGGGCGAAATAACGGTAAGAAAAGAGAAACACATAGTTGTTTTAGCCGATTATACTTTACAGGTCAAAAACTTTTCTCCAAGCGCATTGTCGCTCTTAGATAAGAATTTGAAAAACAATGCCGTTATAAAATGTAGCGTAAGTTACGCCGAAAAAAACGGTAAGTATTCCTTAGCGAAAGTTTCTGCTGATATTGACGTAAATGACTCTGCTAATGGTAGTTATAAGATTTCTGATAACATCACCGTGGAAAGCGTAAATTACAAAGTACCCGGCAAAATATCCGGAAAAGTTTTTTATTCGAGATAAAAAAATATGAAAAGAACAGTTTTGGAAATGCTGTCCTCAGCGGCAGTAAATTACAAAGACAATATTTACGTTTCGGACAAGACAGATGAAGGTTGGAAGGGACTGTCGTTTTTTCAAGTTGAAGAATTGTCGTCGCTTTTGGCGGCGGCATTAATAAAAAACGGCGTTGAAAAAGATGATAAAATAGCATTAATTTCAGAAGGCAGAAGCAGTTGGATAATTTCGGAATATGCCATTTTGAAAACTCGTGCCGTATGTGTGCCGCTTAGCATAAAACTGCAATCACATGAAATCGCTTTCAGAATAGAACATTCCGAAACCAAATACATTATAGTTTCCAAAAACTGCATTTCAAAAATTCTCGAAATAAAAGAGCAGGTTTTAGCCTTAGGCGTTAAGATAATCTACTTGGACGAAAAAAACTCTGGCGAAGAATCTTTTTCGGGCGTACTTTATTATGACGATTTGATTGAACACGGCGGAAATTATTTTCAAGAGACAAAGTTGGAATTAATGCAAAGAATTTCCAACGTAGAAGAAAACGATGCTGTTACAATCAGTTATACCTCCGGTACGACGGGCAACCCGAAAGGTATTATGTTAACGCACCTTAATTATTGGTCAAATGCGCATGACGCAGTTCAGTATTTCCATTTGGAAGAATATTTGTCAACGCTTGTGATTTTGCCGTTAGATCATGCCTTTGCCCATACGGTAGCCATTTATTGTGCAACGCTTTGCAGTCTGAGGCTATATTTCACCGATTCGCGCGGCGGTATGAGAAATCAACTCAAAAACATTTCGCTCAACATTAAGGAAACAGAGCCGGATTTTATCTTATCTGTTCCTGCCATAACGGCAAATTTTATAAAAAAAATCAAAGACGGTATCGCTCAAAAAGGCGGCATAACGGAGTGGATTTTTAATACGGGACTCAAAAACGGAATTATTTATTTTGATGACGGTTTCAAAAAGCCGTCTGTTTGGAAAAAAATCTTCCGTTATCCGTTTTATGCTCTTGCCGAAAAAACTGTTTTCCCCGAAATCCGCAAAACTTTCGGCAAAAACTTAAAATTTTTTATTGGCGGCGGCGCAATGCTCGACATAAAACAGCAGCAGTTTTTCAACTGTATCGGTATTCCGATTATGCAGGGGTACGGACTTTCGGAGTCGGCTCCGATTATTAGTGTCAATCAAAGAAATAGACATAAATTCGGTTCGTCGGGCGGTGTGCTTTCGAGCGTGGATTGCAAAATTATTGACTCTGAGGGCAACGAACTGCCCGCCGGCAAAAAAGGCTATATCACAGTAAAAAGTCTGAGCGTAATGAGAGGTTATTTCAAAAACGAAAAGGCGACC
>JAEEXW010000043.1 GCA_016287995.1 Bacteroidales bacterium | reverse complement strand
CTCCTCAAAACCGGAGGCCAAACTTTTTTTCAAATTTTTTACGGCATTTTCTACAAACAAAGAATCTGAAAAAAGAGAGTCAAACCTTAAAAAATCATCATCGCTCAAAAAATACGGAATATTGTCCAACACAAAGTCATTCAAGAAGTTGACTTTTTCCAAATCCGCGCTTGAAACCAAGTTTTTTATGATTTTAAGGCTGTCGTTTTCTTTCAAAACTTCTTCAAAACTGCCGATTGCCTCAGAAATTTCATCGGGCGAAATCTCGGAAGTGTCTTTCAAAGAAAAAATTCCGACAATGCGGTCAGCCCCCGAAATTTTTTGATAAATCTGCATCGAATGTCTGTAATCATCATCAAGCGGCAGAAAATCAAAAATATCCTCGCTGCATTTTTGCCTCAGCGACAAGACAATCAAAACCGCCGTCAAAAACAAAAGTGAAAAATTTCGCAAAAAGCGGTGCGCCTTCAAAAAATTATAAACTTTAAGAATAAAGTCAGACATTTTGTTCTACTCTGTTAGAAATTTCGGAATATTTTTCTCTAATTTTTTTCCTCATAAACGAAGCCTGCTGCAACTCGTCGCCGATTTCATCAAGTCTTTCGCGCGAAAACGGTTCAGAAACTTCCAAGTAAACGGGGCTTTTGCTGAGCAGCCAAGCGTTTTTCGGCAAAACTTTTCCCGTGCCATAAAGACACATAGGCAAAATATCAACGCCGAGTTGTTTGGCAATGTAAAACGCGCCTTGATGAAAACGCCCTATCTTACAATCAGTTGAGCGCGTTCCTTCGGGATAAACCGCTATGCTGTATCCTCGTTTAACAAGGTCTTGAAGTTCGGGAATAAGTTTGTCGATTCCGTCGGTTACGGGATAATATTCGGCGTTTCGGATAACAAAACCGTAAAAGGGATTGTTCCAAACGCGATTGTTAGTAAGAAAAATTATTTTGGGGCTGAAAGTCAGTTGACACACCGCGTCAAAAACCGATTGATGGTTGCAAATAATGACTTTCGGAGTATCCAAATCCGCTTTTTCGTGAATTTTGCGCGAAAATTTTGCACCTGGAACACCATGCCAAATCATTATAAATTTTGCGACATTCTGAATGAATTTGTGAAGTCCAAGTTGCTTTTTCTCGGTCATTTTTCCTATTTTGACATAGAGCCAAACGCCGGGCGTTATAAAAACAACTGAGCAAACAATGAAGACAAAAACGGCGTAAAAAGTTTTCAAATATTTAAACAAAAACCTCAAAATTCCTATCGGTAAAGCGTAAACCAAGCCGACAATACATAGAATTGTATTTAACACACTTATTCTCATAAAGTCACGACCAGGGCGGAAATGACTAACCCTGTCTTCGGGATAAGCAACGTTAATCGGGACGGCAAAAATATCAACGCCGTGCCAAGAAGAAAGTACTAAAAGTTCCAATTCTGCCTCGTAACGTGCTGATAATATGTTAAGTCCGTGGATTTTTTTTATCGGATAAAGTCTAAAACCAGACTGAGTATCAAGCCTTTTGAAAGTCTGGACGGTAAACCAAAAGTTAGCGAATTTGTTGGCAAAACCGCTGCCCTTTCTGCGCTCCACGCCGTCAAGATTTCTATGTCCAACAATGATTGCACCGGGGTGTTTTATGTTGACATTCAAAAACTTAGCAATGTCTTCGGGAAAATGCTGACCGTCGCCGTCAAGAGTTATAGCATACGAAAAACCGAGTTCCAAAGCCTTTCTAAAACCACATTTCAAGGCATAACCTTTGCCTTTGTTTTCGGGATATTCCACCAAAGTAATGTCAGAGATTCCGCGCAAAATTACGCCTGTGGAGTCGGTGCTACCGTCGTTTACAACAATCACGTCAGAGCAGTTTTCGAGACTTCTTTTTACAACGTCCTGAATTGTCCTCTCATTGTTATAAACGGGTATCACAACGCATATTCCTCTGTTTTTCAGCAGTTTCCTTTGGTTTTCCATCAGCGTTTTTAATGTTTAAAAATGTCAGAGGGTAGGTCTGCTCCGATTTGTAAATTTTTGAACTCAACGGTAGTAACGTCCGTGTTTTTTGCCGCTAACTCAGCCCTTGAAACAAGCAGCGTTTTTTTATCGAAACTAAGCGTTATTTTGTCAAACAACATTTTGATTTCCTTGCGTTTAGGCAAGAGTTCTACTGAATAAAAACTATCTTTTTCTATAAGCGAACTCTCAAAACCGCTTTCATCGTTTAAACAGCCGCCGCTTATCATGTCAAGAATCATCGCTGCTGCTTTTGCCTTGATACGGTTTTTGTCGTCTTTTCCGTTGATAACAAAAATTTTAGACTGAGGCTCCAAATATTCCCAACGCAGTTTCCCGCCTTTAAGATAATACATTTTGCCCCGGCTAACGAGTTCGTTGTTAAGAACTTTCAGTTTTTTTGTTTGAACAAAATCACATTCAAGACTTTCTATTGACAAGGCTTTTTCGCTGATTTGCCGTTTTAAATCCTCGTTTTGTGCAAACGAAAACGACAAAATTAAGCACGAAAAAATAAAAAATAAAAAAGTTTTTTTCATAGTTTTTTTGTTAAGACAAGTGATAGTGAATAAATTGATTTTAAATTATTTACACCATTTTTTTGCATTAAGGCGCGATATTTCTCTGTGGTTTCTTCATGCAGACCAACAAGAACGTTTTTGCATTTACCGCTTTCAATCAACAATTTTGCATCCCGCAACGCTCTGTCAAGAGATTGAAAGCCATCAGTATAAGTGATATTGTAACCATGACATTTCAGATAAATCGCTATGTTAGAACCAATTGTATTATGAGTACTCTGCATAAAAAGTGTAGGTTTCGGTTCAGACAAATTATCCAAAATCTTTTCAGAATTTTCCCAACAACCAAGTTTTGTTGCCGTAATAATCGCATCAGGTGTAGTTATACCGCTTTGTTTCAAGGCTTTAAGTGATGTTAAAAGCGAACTTTTCAGCAGTTTTCCCATGCGACGATATTCAGCAGGTTTTAAGAAGGTTTTTATTTCGCTGATTTCGTCCTCTTGGGTTAATTCAACTTTTGCCGCAACTTGTGGAGTGCAGGCATCCTTGCCTGCCATTGGCGGGCAGGGATGCCCGCACTCCAACTCTAACGCCGAAAAAATCAGCGATGTATCATTGCCGCCAAAGCCAAAAGAATTGTCCATAACGTTTTTAAACGCCGGATTTTCTAAAATTTTTTTAACGCAGATAACTGCCTCAATCGCGCCAGCCGCACTTGTGGTGTGTCCCGTAATATTTTTTGTGCTTTCAATTCGCGGCAAATTTTCGCCGAAAACTCGTTTCAAAGCAGCAGTTTCGCTTTCATCATTGTTAACAGTTCCTGTACCATGAGCGTTAACATACTGAATATCATCAGATGAAAGATGAGCATCTTTAAGTGCCTTAGTCATAGCAAGATATGCGCCTTCTCCATTCGGAGATGATGCCGTCTGATGAAAAGCATCACAAGCGTTGCCGCCGCCGCTGAAACGGCACAGAATTTTTGCACCGCGCTCTTTGGCGTGTTCTTCGGTTTCCATAACCAAAAACGCCGCGCCTTCGCCGAGATTCAATCCCGCGCGGTCGGGTGCAAAAGGTCTGCAAACCTCCTTGTCCAAAATCATCAACGATGCAAAACCCGACAAATGAAACTTTGTCAACGCTTCTGCCCCGCCCGCAAAAACTATGTCAGCCTTATCCGCTTTCAACAATTCAGCACCTAAAAGAATAGCGTTTGCCCCCGAAGAACAAGCGGTGGAAATTGTTGTCTCATTATAAAAAAAGCCAAAAAATTCCGAAATCACTCTCGTACAACTTCCGCCATCGTGCTGCGTCATCACATCAGCGTGATTATCAATATCTTGCCAATATTTTTCGGTTAAATCCATACCGCCGACCGTGGTTCCCGAAATAAGTTCGATTCTGTCAGAAGTAAGATGAGAAATACCTGCATTTTCTGCGGCTTGTTTTACAGCAAAAATGCCGAGCAAAGCCGTACGGCTGATTGTTTTGTCATCAGGAATTTGTAATAACCTCTTTAAATCCGCATTAGGAAAGTCCACTTCACCAACAGGATACGGAAAATCCTGAAAATCAAGATGTTTGATTTTCTTGATTTCCGTCGCCGAAATTATGCCGAAACCTGTTATGACAATGTTTTTGCTCATATTAAAGCCCAAAATCCAACTGCAAAAGTACAAACAAATTTTGAACTGCAAAAATTAAGTTTTGCAGTTCAAATTTCTTAATGTTCTTTTGCGAATTTTTCAATTCTCTCCTTGAACGCACTTTGCAGGCTTTCATGGAAAAACGACGTGCAAATTCTTACGCCCTGTTCATTTGAACCCATCGTATTGAGCGGAAAAACTGAAATTCCGTAAAACATCAATTCTTTCGTTAATTCTACCGCCGTCATTTTCGGATATTGAACCGTGAAATAAAATCCGTCAGCCAATGGTTCACCCATATCGTTGTCGTAAACGAGATAAAAACCGTTTTCAAGCAAAACGTCTTTCATAAATTTGGCTCGCCTGCCGTATTCTTTAACGTCATCAAGGAAATTGTATTTACCCTCGCAAGCCGCATTCATCATGGCTGCCATCGCAAACTGAACAGAATGTGTTACACCACTCGATAACGTATATAACACTCTGTTAGCCATAAAGTTACCAAATTCTGAAACGCCAAATTTTTCTTCTAAGTTTCTATATTTTCTGTGATAAAGTTTGTTAGAAATGCAACTTACGCCGATTCTCTGTCCCGCATACGAGAAAGCCTTTGAACCTGAAATACTTAGCACGTAATTGTCAGTATATTTTCCAACCGACGGCTGAAACGGTGCTTCAAAAGGTTTCGACAAATCTTTACGAAAATCCATCGCAAAATATGCTAAATCTTCCAAAACTACAACGTCAAATTCGGTTGCCAATTTGCCAATTCCTTTTAACTCTTCGTCCGTAAAACAAACCCATGACGGATTGTTAGGATTTGAGTAAACAAGACCGCAAATTCCTCCTTCCGACAAAACTTCGCGCAACTTTTCAATGAGTTTTTCGCCGCGATAGCCGTAAATATCTATTCCTTTGGTTTTCAGACCGATAACCTCACATTGAGTAGTCTGAACGGGAAAACCCGGATGAAGAAACAAAACCGTATCTTTTTTCGGGTCAGCATGTTTTAATGTCGTAAAAACAGCAAACGTTCCTTGCATCGAACCCGTTGTCGGCATACAACAAAGCGGGTCTATGTCTAAGTCAATGAACGCTTTAACAAATTTTGATGCAGCATTTTTGATTTCAGGGATACCGTCGTTTGGCGGATAAGATTGAGCGCAGTTGTTTTTTAAAGCGTTGATTTCGGCTTCAACACCGATTTGAGACGGTTTCAAACCCGGAACGCCCATTTCTAAATGTACGAATTTTTCACCCGTTACCGCTTCAAGTTTTTTGGAAAGTTTTGCGATGTCGCGGATCGTTACGCTTGAAAAATCTTCAAGCCCCATTTCTTTAATCGTCTGATTTACAATATTTCTGTCCATTACAATTTTTTGCAAATAAGTTTAATTTGCTGCAAAGGTAGCACGAATTTCAAAATATTACAAAAAAACTTTCGGCAAATTTTGTAAAGACAAAAATTAGTTCTATTTTTGCGCCGCAACTTAAAAATGCGGGAATAGCTTAGTGGCAGAGCATTTCTGCCAATGGTTAGAGCACCGCACATATTATTTATTTTGATAAACACTTCATATAAGTAGTATGTGCGGAAGACACGAGTTCGAATCTTGTTTCCCGCTCTTTTCCATATTTTTCTGCCCCTCAATCCTCGACTTCATCGACCTGAAAGATGATTCTTCCAATGTCATAATGTGCATTATCTGTTCCTTGGATTTGCCTATATGACAGAGGATTAGAAAAATTTTCTGACGGTCGGTGAGGCTTACAAAATCAGTCTCAAACGAGCGGACATACAGAAATTCAAGACTTTGGTAATAGTCGATGAAATTGCGGTAATCCTCTTTTGACCAACGCCCGATTTTGTTGTCGCCAAGCACGTGGGCATAAAGGTTTTTGCCACTAACGTAAATCTCCGAAAATTTCAATTCCAACGCCTTGACTTTCTGCCGCAAAAAGTCGATTTCTTCTGCGTTTTGTTTCTGGTTATTATTGGTCAATTCGCTGATTTTCTGATTGTAAGAATTGATGGTTTGCTGAGCCTCGGAGATTTTGCGCTGCCGCTCGGCGAGTTTTGATTTTTGATAAAACAACGCCGAAATTAGCACCGCCAACAATATTGCCGCTATCAAAATAATCCTAAAAATCTTTTTCTCAAAGGCAGATTTAAGTTTGAGGTTTTCGATTTCACCCTCAAATTTAACTTGAATAGGTTTGATGTCGCCTTTTTCTAAATTACTGATAACAGACCTTTGATTGTCAATATATTGTAAGGCATAATGATATGCTATTTCAAAATCTCTTTTTTCGGCGTAAAACTCGTGTTTCCATTGGTTAATGTTTCCCTCAAAATCAAGACCACGATTTGACTCACTTGCCTTTGTAAAGTATTCATTTGCAGTATTTAAGTCGCCTCGCATAAGATATATTTTGCCCAAAAGCATAAAGCCTCGTTGCAACGAATCAATAGCCATCGCCTTTTTTAGATATTCCTCGGCAGCGTAATTATCTTCATCACAAATAATTAAGGCATAATGATAGTAATAGGAAAACATATTCCAAGTTTTTTCCGTGGCGTTTTCTGCAAAATCCAACGCTTTTTTACCATAATACTTTGCACTGTCTAAACTAAGTTTGTCAAGTTGATAACCGAAACATTTCCAACTATAATATTCCGCTTTGTTGTAATCAGTTACGGCATATTTTTTTAATTTTTCTATTACCTCGTCGTAAAAATCTGAATTATAAGAATCAACATTTAATGATGCTAACTGATTGTATATCAAAAATTTCAACTCATCGCAGTTGATATTTTCGGCAAGTTTTTCGGCTGTTCGGGTTTCTATTATCGCCAATTCTATATAATTATTTAAATACAAATACGTACCTTTTAATAGGTGCGACCAAGCCAATTTTTCATCGTCACCATCAAAAAGTATGATACATTTTTCTATCCCGATACTGTCGTCGTACCACTCCATATCGGCTGCAACCTTTGCCCATCGCACAATGCAGTACATCGCGCTGTCGGCGGCTGTTAGGCAAGGAGAATTTTCGGCAAGCGTTTTTGCCGTTTTAAAATCACCTTTTTTTATTAACTCATACGCCGAAAGCAATTCTTGATTTGGCTGCGGTTGCTTGCCGCAGGAAACTATCAACAACGTTATTATAAAAAATAATGCTCTCATTTTGGAATTTTTTCGACTACAAAAGTAACAAAAAAATATAATTTTTCGTACATTTTCGCTGCAATATTGACCGCTGCAATATTGCAACACGGTAAAAATCAAACACTTAATCTTTTCATAATTGCAGCGGATATTGCGATAATGAAAAAGCCGTCATAATTTTGCAGCGTAAAATTTTCAACAAAAACATTGAATAAAATGAAAACGATTATCTTAACAATTTTGACTTTGGTACTTTTGCACGTCGCAACATTCGCGCAAATATCAGGGACAGTTTCTGACACAAACGGTGAAAAAATTCCGTTTGCTAACGTCGTACTCCTAAAAAACGACACAATCTTCCTGTCGGGAACTATCACCGACGAAAATGGTAAATATGAATTTGCTGATACGCAAAATGCTGATTTGCTGAAAGTTTCGTATATCGGTTACATCGATTTTTCAAGGGAAATTTCAGCAAACGAAACTGTCATAGACGTTGTTTTGGAATCGAGCGACTTTAAACTTGACGAAATCACAATATCTGCCCGCCGACAAATCACTCAAATAAAAGATGGCGCAATGATTACAAATATCAGCGGTTCACCTCTTTCAAAACTTACTGACATTCAGCACGTTTTGAATTTTGTGCCGGGTGTTGTTTTGCAAAACGAAACAATAACTATACTTGGCAAAGGCGAACCGCTCGTTTATATCAACAATCGCAAAATCAGAGACTTATCAGAAGTTCTCCAACTTTCGCCCGACAACATCAAAAATATCGAACTGATTACAAATCCCGGCGCAAAATATGATTCAGAGGTGAAATCTGTCTTGATTATCAACACTATAAACCCAACTGGCGAAGGTTTTTCTATTGACAACAAACTCTCCATTGGACATCAGTATAAATTTTATTACACTGATAATCTGAAAGTTAACTACCGTCATAAAAATCTTGATTTGTTTGCAGCGGTTAATTATTCCGAAAAGAAAAACCAAGAAACTGTGCTTTCTACCGACGAAACTTTTCTAAGTTCGTATTACAATATGTTTACCGATGATGACAATTACATTTGTACGAAACCGATTTCATCAAAATTCGGTGTGAATTACGATTTCAAATCAGGAAATTCAGTCGGTTTTCAATATTCCAATAGGTTGTCAAACCGCGACATAACATCAACTACAATCACAAATTTGCGCAAAGATGGTATATTGTGTGAAAATCTCAACTCCACTAATATCGGCAGCAACAAATCGGGTTTTCATCAGGCAAATATCTATAATTCAGGCAGTTTGCTATCTTGGGATTATGAAATTGATTTGGACGCGATGTCAATTTTTTCGGATTATAATCATCTGATAAACGAAGCATCTGACGATGGGGAAAAAATTGTTTTGGACTGCAACGACAAAAATAATGCATCGTTATATGCCTTAAAATTAGAATTTTGCAAAGAAATTATTGGCGGCGACCTTACAATCGGCACGGAGCATAGTTTTGTGAACAGAAATGGCGTTTGCAATTATCTTCAAAATGCGGACAACAATTCCGACTATCGCGTAAAAGAAAGAAATTCAACCGTTTACAGCGAATTTAGCAAAAATTATGACAGTTGGAGTTTTACACTTGGATTGAGATATGAAAATATAAAGAGCGATTATTTTGAGTACGAAATCAAACAAGTTGAAAATTGCAGAAAATATCAAAACCTGTTTCCATCGGTTTCTTTTGATTTTTCTTTTGGAAAAACAGATTTTTCCATTAGTTATGACAGAAGCGTGCAACGTCCTTATTACGAACAACTTGGCAACAATATCGGATTTATAAACCGTTATTCTTACGAAACAGGAAATCCGCTTTTGAAACCGGCCTATTTCGATGACTTTTGTATAAATTTTGGCTGTGGTGATTTTACATTTATGGCTGACTATTTGATAAATCACAATTACATTTACGATTCCTATACAACGTACAATGGCAATGAGCAAATTTCGCTCATCAAACCCGACAACTATAAGAAATTCAACAGTTTACAAACCTCTGTTGCATATAGTCCGACGTTTGGATTTTATCGTCCCAACTTGTCGGCATCACTCTTTTGGCAAAATATTTCGATAGAATTTTGTAAAGCAAAAAAGACTTTCAACAAGCCGTATGAGATAATTAAATTTGACAATCTGTTTCAACTTCCGAAACAAACAATATTGAATTTTGGTTTAAATTATTTTGTCGCAGGAGATGACGAACTCGGATGGATTGACAACAATTTTACTTGTAATTTTGAAATCTCAAAAATACTCGGAAATTGGACTTTATCATTCTTGTGCAATGATGTCTTTAATACTGTAAATCAACATTTTACCTTGTATGGCAACATTCGGAAATGTACAATCGAAAAACATTCAGATACACGCAAAATGGAATTGACAGTTCGCTATAAATTCAACCCCACCAAATCCAAATACAAAGGCACCGGCGCAGGCAACGACGAAAAAGAGAGGATGTAGTCTGGTTTAATAATTGTCTTACATCGCCAAAAAATTGAAAAGTTTGCATATTTTTTTTATATTTGCAGTGTGAAATCATAAAAGGCAAACACTATGGGAATCTATTTAAATCCTGACAATTCCGGCTTCAAAAAAACACTTTCAGCCGGGTTATATGTTGATAAAACCATGCTGATTAGCGAGTTAAACAAGTTGATTGGCACGTCTAATCAATATGTCTGCGTATCACGTCCGAGGCGTTTTGGCAAAACACTCGCCACCAAAATGTTGTGTGCCTACTATTCCAAGGGCTGTGATTCGAGGGAGTTGTTCAAGGATTTGAAGATTTCTAAGGCAGATAATTATGAGCAATATCTCAACAAACTCAATTTCATCAAGATAGACGTTGCAAGCGAGTATCAGAATGCCAAAAATAAGGACAAGATGTTGGACAAACTGACCGCTTTTGTAAAAGTTGAGTTTGAACAACAGTTTCCAAATATTGATTTTTCTCTATGCGAATCTATTGCGGACTGTATGCTCAGGGTTCACGCCGCCACGGGCGAGACTTTTGTAATCATCCTCGACGAATACGACTGCCTTGTGCGCAACAATTTCGGGTCGGGACTTTTTGACAGTTATTTGGAGTTTCTTAATGGATTGTTCAAGAGCGAACCTTTGAGCGATGCCATTTCGCTTGCGTATATCACAGGTATTCTGCCAGTTGTGCGCGATAGAGTGCAGAGCAAACTCAACAATTTTGATGAATACACCGTTCTTGATGCTTATCAACTTTCTGAATATGTGGGTTTTACCGCAGAAGAAGTTAAACCGCTCTGCGAAAAATACGGAGTTGATTTTTCAGAATGTAAACGCGAATACGACGGCTATGCACAAAACGGTTTTGAAATTTACAATCCCGAATCGGTGGTGAAATGTATGCTGACAAAGAAATTCAGTAATTTTTGGGGCAAAACTTCCACATACAAAGTTATTACCGACCGTCTGAAACATAATTACAAGGGTATTCAGGACGATATAATCAAGATGATTGCCGGTGAAGAAGTAAAGGTAAACGTTACTCGTTATATGAACACGATGACCGATTTTATTACCAAAGACGACGTGTTCACTTACCTTATTCATCTTGGATATTTGGCATTTAATAATGAGAAAAACACTTGCCGTATTCCAAATTTTGAGGTCCGCAAAGAGTGGTACAACGCCATAGAAAGTATGGAAGATTACTCCGCCACTGACCAAATTATCAAAGATTCGGAAGAACTCTTGAACCAAACACTTGCAAAGAATCCCCGCGCCGTTGAGAAGGCTCTCGACAAAAGTCATATTCACGTTACTTCAAACCGCAGTTACAACAACGAGGACGCATTGATGTCGGCGATTTATTTGGCTTACATCTACGCCAAAAACGAATACACCGTCATCAAAGAAATGACTACGGGCAAAGGTTTTGCCGACGTTGTTTTCATTCCATTCTACCCAGGCAAACCGGCGATGATTATCGAATTGAAACACAACGGCTCTACCGAAAGCGCACTCAACCAAATCAAAAACAAGCAATATTTCGACAGTTTGGAACATTACCAAGGCAACCTTCTTTTCGTTGCCATCAACTACGACGAAAAGGCAAAAACGCATCAGTGCGAGATATTGGAGTTTGAAAAACATTGAGTATGAGACACTTCGCAAGGCAAAACGTTTGCTCGTGCTATTGTCGCAGATGACGCCTTTTACGCTCAACATATCTTCATTGTGCGAAGTGTTATCAACGACCCGCAACCAACTCATCCGACTTCTTGCACTATTGCACCGCTCTGCATTGTTGCGCCTTCTCTACACCGACGGAAAGGGTTTGAAATCGTTGGGCAAACCCGAAAAAAATCAAGGATATTCCCAATAGTTTCGTTGCGGCAGACGAAATCGAAATAGGCTTCGGCAACAAAATTCCGCTGTGGCTGTTCGGGATGTTGTATTAATGAAGAATTGATTTTCTTAACATTTAGCACTTTTTTTATTTTTACGTGCCACAGAGCCTGAGATAGATACTAAAACTAAGAAAAAAGAATTTCCAAGTATTCAAGTTCTCGTGTTTTTGTCTTTAAAAACTAATAATTTTAACTTCATACTTTATGTTGCAACCTTATTTACCACCGTCATAATAACCATTGATAATTTCAGTTTGCCTGCGTGCTTCTTCGATGGAGAACGGTTGTTTTTGTTGCTCTCTTACAACTCTTTTCGCCTGTTTGTGATAATCTTCTATGAATTTTTGATTGGCGTCCGGGGCTTTGATGTTCCACGAAATGCAGTTGAGCGCACCGCCTTTTTCAACCGCCTCCATAGCGTCAGGAACGCCAATTACATTACATTCAGGCAAATAATTCTGAATCTGTTGCAATGCTTGTTGGTCTTCGTGGATGCCTAATTGCGGAACGAGCACATGTTTCCCGATTTGCAAATAATTGATGTATGCCCAACTGTTTTTATCAAGGTGCTCAACGTCGTATTTCAGCCTGACAACATCAAAATGCTCGTCCAAAACCTGCCGAAACTTCTTTGCCATATCTGCGTCAAATTGTTCATAATTGGTCATCAACACTCGATTACCACCTAAATAATGTATCACGCCGTCGCTATGTCCATATATTTCTTCTCTGTCCCACGGTATAAAAACTATTTCGCATTGAAAAGCATCTGTGAGCATCTGTATTACTTTGTCGTGAGATACGTTGCAATTTTCAACGAACACTTTTTCGGTCATAACGATTTTGTTGCCGCACTTTACGACATTGCCACCGTCGATTATCAAATCCAAATCTACGACATTGTCGCCCCATTTCAAGAAATCGACGTTGCCAACTTTCTTGAC
>JAEEXW010000470.1 GCA_016287995.1 Bacteroidales bacterium | reverse complement strand
GTCAACCTCAAAATACAAAAAATACGGCGGCGTAGTATCCGGCGAAATCAATTTTTCGTATGCCAACAAAACCGCTTTATTAAAATACGGATTTTTCATATAACGGTTGTTAACAAAAAAATACTGCTTGTCGTTACGTTTTTTTGCAGACTGAGGTTTGCCGGTAAAGCCCGTGATTTTTACGATTGAAGTATCTATTTCCACGGGAATTAAATCCTGATTGAGATTTTTTCCACAAATTGCGATAATCCTCTGTTTAAGAGTGGCTTTCGGCAAAGAATACACCGTCTGAGAATTATGGTAAAGATAAAACTCTATCATCGGGTGTGTCAAGGCAACTCTCTGAAACTCAGTTATTATGTGCTGAAATTCCGTAGAATCGGCTTTTAAGAATTTTCTCCGCGCCGGAACGTTGAAAAACAGCGACTTAACGGCAAAGTTTGTACCTTTGGGCGTAGAGACGGGACTTTGAGAGACAAACTCTCCGCCGCTAAAAATCACCTGCGTACCCGTCTGGTCGCCTTCCTGAGCCGTTTTGAGTTCGACCTCCGCAACCGAAGAAATCGAGGCAAGAGCCTCGCCTCTGAAACCTTTTGTATAAATGCAGAAAAGGTCGTCGGTTTTGTAAATTTTGCTTGTAGCGTGGCGTTCAAAACTTTTCAGAGCGTCTTTTTCGCTCATTCCGCAGCCGTTGTCAATAACCTGAATGAGGGTTCTGCCGGCATCTTTTATGTTGACGGTGATTTTGTCAGCACCCGCATCGACTGAATTTTCGACAAGTTCCTTTACAACGGAAGCAGGCCGCTGGATAACCTCTCCGGCAGCAATTTGATTGGCGAGTGCCTCCGACATCAGTTTTATAACTTCCGCCATGATTTTTTTTACATAAAGCCGAAATACCGGTTAACAAAATAACAAATCAAACCCAAAATCACGACCAGCACAAAAATTCTTAAATTACTCTGTTTCAATTCTTTGTGCTGACGCTCATAACGGCGTTTGAAAGTTCCTTTCTGAATGAGCCTTACATTTTCGCCCGACTCGTTTTCAACGCCCATTTCGGCGTGAATTTCGTCAACCCTGCGGTTGATTTCGTCCTGCACGGGGTCGTAATAACGCGGAATGTACTCAAACTCATGTATTTTGTTTTCAGGAAAAAATCTCGGTAATCCCATAATAAATTTAAAGTTTTAACAAAAATTTCCGACAAAGATACAAAAAAAATCTTCTCCTCCAAAAGAAAATTTTACGGCTTTTTTACGTGCAACTGCGCCGAAATTTTTATCGCCAAATCCGTAAAGACAAGTTTTCCGTAAGCGTTTCTTTCGATATTGCGCGAGGCTTCCGAAAAAAGTTCCGTCAAATCAGAAATGTTTCCAATGTGGATAAACGGCGCAAATTTTTCCGCAAAAGACATCTCCGAAGGTGTCATTCTGACAAGTTCTTTTGATACGCTGCCCAACATAAAACATTCGCGGATCATTCTCTGACAATAATCAAAAAAGCGTTTCTGCTTTTCGCGTCCGAGTTTTGAAAGGTCGTCGGAGAGTTTTATGATTTTGTCGTAATGCGAGGAGAAACTCTCCCTCATCAAAGCCGTAAAGAGTTCAAAATCAGGATTTCCCTCGCCGCTTAGGAACTGGTTCAAAATGGAAACAGCCTCCAAAAAATCACCGCCTGAGAGAATCGACGCATTTTGAATATTCTCCTTATCCGCCTCTGGAAACTCCCGCTCCAATGCCTTGGAAGTCTCTTCGGTCGTCAAAGCGGAAAATTTTACGAGTTGAACCCTCGACCGTATAGTCGTCAGAATCTGTTCTTCGTTTTCGGCGACAAGTACGAAAAGCGTTTTTGCGGGCGGCTCTTCAAGCATTTTAAGAAGTTTGTTGGCGGCGGTTTCGTTCATTTTTTCCGCCATCCAGATAATCATGACCTTGTATTCGCCCTCAAAAGTTTTAAGGTTGAGTTTTCTGATAATCTCCTGACTCTCCTGCGCAAAAATTGCTCCCTGCGCGTTTTCGCTGCCGATAAAATCGTACCAATCGTCAATGCCGTGATACATACTCTTCAAAACAAACTGCCGCCACTGAGCAATATAATCGTCAGAAACCGGCTTTTTTGCAGACGCACTTGTTACCACGGGATATACAAAATGCAAATCCGGATGTATAAGTTTCTGAAATTTTATACACGAGGGACAAACCCCGCAACTGTCTGTTTCTGTGCGGTTTTTGCAAGAAATATATTGTGCGTAGGCAATAGCCGTAGACAGTTTTCCTGAGCCCGGAGGCCCTAAAAACAACTGTCCGTGGCTTAT
>JAEEXW010000042.1 GCA_016287995.1 Bacteroidales bacterium | reverse complement strand
AAATAGAACTAATATTGAACGAACCTCAGAAATTTTATTTTCTTACGGCAAGTGGCACAAGTGTATCAAATCTGTGTTTCGGAGACGAAAAAGGACAGATTTACGTATCAGTTTCAGGCGGTACACAGCCTTTTATCTTTAATGTAACCGATAATGCTGATTATAACCGTGAAGAAAGTTTTACCGAGGACATCGGAAATATTATAGGAAAACTTCCGGCAGGAAACTATACTGTTTCTGCAAAAGACAAAAATAATTGCAAGGCTGACGAATATTATCAGATAGAAATCACCGAACCGGAACAACTTGTGATTCAAGATATTACAATTACTAATGTTGATTGTTACCGTAATTCTACGGGTAAAGCGACACTAACGGCAAATGGAGGAACGGGCAATTATTCTTACGGTTTCAAATCTGCCTCAGCACAAACCGGATATAGTTATTCCGCTGAAAATGTTTTAATAGGATTTCGTGCCGGTAAATATGATTTTACGGTAAAAGATGCCAACAAATGCGAGGCTTTTGCCCCCGGATACGAAATTTCTGAACCGGCAAAATTACAATTTTCAGAAATAAAAGCGGTAGATGTATTGACTTGTTACGGAGATGCTGCCGGCACAATTGCTTTACACGTCCAAGGCGGAGTAGGTCCTTACCAATACTCCATTGACGATGGAAATAGTCTTAATGAAGAAAATATTTTCAACGACTTAAAAGCGACAAATTATTACCCTCACGTTGTTGATGCCAACGGTTGTATCACCAAAGGTCCTACAACACCAATTTACGAGCCGACAGAACTCGTCATCAAAAATTTGTATTACAACGAAGTTGAAGGCTGTCATGGCACAGACAAGGGTTCAATAAGTTTTGATGCTGACGGAGGCACCGGACAGTGGAAATTTTCTATTGACACAATTCATTTTACCGAGGCTCTTAAAGGCGATTATCCTAATTTGAAAGCCGGCACTTATTACCCGATTGTTGAAGACTCTCACGGTTGCCGGGCAAGAGCAGAAAAAATAGAAATCACCGAGGCAGACCCAATGGAAATAACATCAATAGAAGTTACAGATGCCTTGTGTTTCGGTAAATTAGGCGGTGCTGAGGTAAAAGTACAAGGCGGACGTGAATTTCAGAAAAATTTCCCCTATAATTTTTTTCTCAACGGCTCTAATGACCCATTTTGTTACGACGGAAAGTTTGATTACATGGAAGCCGGAACTTATAGTTTTGAGGTCAAAGACAAATATAATTGTACTTTGACAGGCAGTTTTACAATTATGCAGCCTGATAGTTTTGCGGTCTCAAACCTCCAAAAAAAGGACATTCTTACTTGTTATGGAGATAAGACAGGCGAAATTTCAGTAGACGTAAAAGGCGGCACAAGCCCATTTACGTTTGCTGCCTCTGGACACAATTATTACACTGAAAATTCTACCGGTGTTTTCAAAAACATACCGGCAACAAGTTACGTGGTAAGGGCTACCGACAAAAACGGCTGCGTAGCAGAAGATTATACCACTTTGGAACAGCCCGAAAAATTAATCTACTCAGCAGAATTAACCCGTAAAATTGAATGTCATAATCAAGGCACAGCAGAAATTACCGTTACGGCAAGTGGTGGAACGGGCAATTTGAGTTATTCTGTTGACGGCGGTATTTCTTACAATTATGCCGACAGCGTTATTACGGGCCTTCAAGGCGGTCAGTATAAAGTCAGGGTGCGTGATGCCAACGGTTGTACACAAAACTATACCGACGACATCACCGTTATAAATCCGGCACCTTTGGAAGTTACATACGAAGCCACCGATTTAATTTGCAATTTTGGCAATACCGGACAAATCGCGGCTCAAGCATCAGGGGGTACAAGACCGTACTTTTTCTCGCTCGACAGCACGAATTGGCAACAAGTTACAGGACTATTTTCAGACCTCAACGATGGAGAATACATTGTTTATGTTCATGACCAAAACAACTGCGCTATCCAAACTAATAAAATCACACTACTACGACCTAAAAGCGAAGCCGGTTTTACGGTTGACCAAAGTAACGGTTGTACTCCATTAAAAGTGGTTTTTACTCAGGAACATAAAGGATTGCTTACTAATTATTATTTTTCTAACGGAGACCAAATGAAAAACCAAACTGCGCCGGCAGAATACACTTTTGTTAACGATAGCAACAAAACTCAGAAATTCAAAGTTACTGCTACCGTTATACACAATGCCGGTATCGGTTGCAGTGATACATCTTCGATGTATATAACGGTTTATCCTCTACCGGAAATTGACCTCAGAATGATTGCAGACAGCGTTAATTGGCCTGAAAATACAGCCTCTTTTATCAATATGACCAATGAAAACTATTCTATGCATTGGGATTTCGGCGACGGTTCCACCTCAGAGGAGCCCTTTATTACCAACCATAAATATGATTTATGCGGTAATTACAATATAATTTTGACAGCAAACGATGGTACTTGTGAAAATAAGGTTATAAAACCCTTTAAAATAGAACCCCGACCGTTAAGAGCTATATTTTCCTCATCAAAAACTTTCGGGTGCCAGCCTTTGTCTGTTTCAGCAAAAGACGAATCACAAAATGCAGATTCATGCGAATGGGATTTCGGAGACGGCTCCGAGCCAGTTTACAATGTCAAAGAAGTCTCCCACAAATACAACGACGCAGGCGATTACGTGTTAACTCTAACTGTATACGGTGATTGCGGTTCAAAGTCTATTACTACAAAAAAAATCAACGTTTTTGACAAACCCGCAGCAGGATTTGAACAAAATCTCGACACATTGTATTCGGGACAATATTTGAAATTGGAGGCAGACGCAGTTTCGGCAGACATGTATAAATGGAGTTTTGGCGACGGTACTTTTGGGGAAGGCAGAATAGTAAACCACAAATACGAAATTGAAGGAACTTTTAGCATATCCCTTTCTGTTGTTACCGCTAATTCTTGCGCAGATACGGCAACCACAAGTAGAGCCGTAACGGTTGTTAACATTCCTGTCGTATTATATCCTAACGCTTTTTCTCCAAACGGCGACGGCAAAAACGATATTTTTAAACCTATACACGGAAATGTAGCAAAATTCAAACTCGTAGTTTTGAACCGCAAAGGCGTTATTGTTTTTCAAACTACCGATATTGAAGAAGGTTGGGACGGTACCAGAAACGGCAAACCTTGTCCCGTGGGAATGTATGTTTGGAAAGCGGTTTCAACTTTAAAAGACAAACAGACGGTGTATCAAAAAGGCAATCTTTATCTTTTCCGATAGATAAACCCTACTTTTTGGTATATCGTTTTCTCAAAATTACGAATGTTGTCAAAACCGTAATTATCAAAGCCGAAACGCTTGCAAAAATAAAAATTTCGTCAGAAGAAAGCGAAATATCTACAACTTTTGATACGGCATCAACAACTTTCAAAATACCGAGAACAAGCGTTACCCAAGTTACGATTACCATCATCGTATTTGAGAAATTACCGTTCAAATGTTCGCTACCCATAACTTTTTTGTTGTTGATAACCGAAAAAAGAAATATGCAGACAAACGGCAGAATCAAACCGTTAAAGGCTTGTGCGGCAACAATTACAGGTACGGGTTCGCTCTGCAAAAAGCCCAAAACCACGCCTACTGCCAAAACCAAATACGCAACCCACTGAAAAGGCAATGCTTTTTTAGTGGATTTTATCATCGAATCTTGCTTGCCGAAAATGCTGCGTGCCGTCAGAGCCGAAACCAAAGACGAAGTTATCGCACTTGTAAAACCGGCAGCAAACATTCCAAAACCGAAAATATATGCCGACCATTGTCCTACCTGATTGCTAAGCGTTTGTGTGAGAAGTGCGTAAGAAAAAACTGTATTTTTTGCTTCTTCCGGCGACAGACCACGCGTTATCTGCGTGCCAACAATTAAAATCGCCATCGAAATGATTCCGCCCAAAATCACTGAAACACCAATTCCAATTCTCATATCTTTTACGGTTGTATCTTCTTGAACGACGTTAGAGCCTAAAAACAAATCATACGGCACAACAGTTGTTCCAACAAGCCCTAAAATCAAAAGTCCGGCACCGTCAACATCGGGAAAACTCGGCACAAAAAGACCTTCCGCTATTTCTCCTATGGGCGGCTCTACACAAAACGCCGTACCAATAAAAGTAGCACCCATAATAAAAACAAAACTGCCCATAAAATTGGCTGTTGAACGAAGCGATTTCAAACTCAGCGCAACGCCCACTACAAGTGCTATCGTCGTAACAATCAAGCGTTTACCCAAACTTGGGAAAACGAGCGAAAGACCTTCTGCCGCTCCTAAAATGTTGCCCGCCTCGTAAGCCGCACAACCCATAATTATCGCGCCAACAATCATAACTAAAACGGGAATTTGTGCTTTTGAACCGGCGTAGTGAAATTTTATCGCCTGACCTAAATTCATTTTGGAATATATTGCGGCTCTTGCACTCGCCTCTTGAAGTACCAAGCAAGCAATAGTAGCAAAACCTCACGCCCAAAGAAGTGAAAACTGAAAATCAGCACCTGCTTTTGTTGCAGTTGTAACCGTTCCCGGCCCAATAAAAGCCGCAGAAATTATAGACCACAACAGGACATTCATAATCCTGCCTTTAACCGTTTTTAGTTTTCCGCCCATTTGTAAAAATTTAGAGTTTTGTTATTTTATATCAGTAAAAACTATGCCAAAGTGTAAGATTTATATGACATTTTCAAATTTGTCTAAATTCTTTGAGTGAGATTTCGTATTTTTTTCCTTTTTATGTAAAAACTTTCAAAAAAATTCCGTTTTTTGCAATCAAAATCTTTCAATTCGCAGTAATTTTGCGGCAGATTTTTTTAACAAAATTTATTTAAAATGAAAAGATTACTATTTACACTAATGTTTTTTGTGCCGCTGATGGTTATTGCACAAAATGCCAAAATTTCAGGCATTGTAACCGACCAAAACGGAACTCCCGTACCTTTTGTTGCAGTTGCAGAACAAGGCACTTCCAACGGAACGATTTCAGATTCGGAAGGCAATTTTATTATCAAAGTTAAAACTCTGCCCGCAACACTTTCTTTCAACTGTATGGGTTTTAGAGCTTTAGAACTTTCTGTTACCTCCTCTGAAAAACTTTCCGTTGTTTTGGAAGAAGAAACTACCGAACTCAACGAAGTTCAGGTTACGGCAAAACACGGCCGCAGCCGTACCGACAACGTCATCATCGGCGTTGAAAATATTCAAATGTCCGAAATGGCGAAAGTTCCCGCGCTGATGGGCGAAAGAGACGTTATCAAGTCCATTCAACTTTTGCCCGGAATCAAGAGCGAGGGCGACGGTTCATGCGGTTTTCAGGTACGCGGCGGAACGGCAGCCCAAAACCTTATCCTTATTGACAACGCCGTCATCTACAACGCCGGACACTTGATGGGCGTTTTCTCGACTTTCAACGACGAGGCACTGACCAACGCCTCGCTTTACAAAGGCGCGATTCCGGCTCAGTTCGGCGATGCGTCTTCTTCGGTTTTTGACATAAAAACGCGTGCCGGCGATATGGAACATTACGGCTTGAATATGTCAATCGGATTGCTTTCTTCAAAATTTGCTTTTGACGGTCCTATTGCAAAAGATAAGGCGTCGTTTTTTCTTGCTGCACGCCGCACATATTTTGAAATTTTCTTGAAACCGACTGAAAAATATAAGGATAAAATTCTTAATTTTTATGACGTCAATTCTAAAATTACCGTGAAACCTAACAAAAACGGTACGTTGAACCTCATGTTTTTCCGTGGCAGGGACAATATGGATATGGGCAATCACATTGCTGAAATTCACTGGGGCAATACCGCCGCTGCAATTGATTATAAACATAATTTCGGCAGGGAGTTTTCGTCAAAGACAGCCTTGATTTACAGCAAATATGATTTCACCGAGTCAATGGACATTTTGAAAATTAAGGAAAGTTTTGACGGATATTTGCAGCATCAAATGGCGCGCGAGGATTTTCTATTAACGCCGACTGAAAATCAAAAAATCAATTTCGGCTTTCAGTTCGACCACGTAAGTCTTAAATCCGGCGAAATGCAACTTTCCAACGGTCAGAATATGAAAGAATACCGAACCGGTAACGAAATTTCGTTTTGGATTGGCGAAGACCTTAAAACTAATTTCGGTCTTGAACTTTCGTTTGGTGCAAGAGGCGTGATTTTCAATGCTTTGGGCGGCAATCCTTATTATACACTTGACAAAGACGGCGGAATTATCGACACTTTGCATTATGGAAAAAGAGAACTTGTAAAAAGTTTCTTCGCTGTTGAACCAAGGTTTAGCGCAAAACTTCAACTTTCTGACAATCAAAGTCTTAAAGCAGGATATTGCCGCACTTCGCAACACGTTCAAAATATTTTGAACAACGGAATGTCTTCGCCGATAGGACGCTCGGTTCTATCGTCAAACATCATAAAACCTCAAACAGCCGACCAAATCAGCGTAGGGTATATGGCTGACACTAAAAACAAAAAGTACGAGTTTTCTGTTGAGGCTTATTACAAAAAAATTGACAACGTCTATGACTATAAAGACGGCAAAAACCTTGTTACCGAAATCGAAATGGAGCGTTTGCTTTCACGCGGAGAAGGCAGGGCTTACGGCGTTGAATTTTACGTAAAGAAAAACATCGGCGATTTTTCGGGCTGGTTTTCGTACACTCTGTCATGGTCAGAAAACAAAGTTGAAGGTGTTAACAACGAGAAATGGTACACCGCCTCAAACGACCGCCGTCATGACGTTTCGATTGTTGCAATGTACAAATTGAACCACAAATGGGATTTGTCTGCAACATGGGTTTACACTTCGGGTCAAGCCTTGACCGCTCCGAGTGCAAAATACGACATCGACGAATGGACACATTATTATTATGCCGAGCGTAACGGTTACCGCGCACCGGCTTACCACCGTCTTGACTTTGGAATCAACAACACGAAAGAGCGTCCGAAATATACAAGAATTTGGTCTTTCGGAGTTTATAATCTTTATAACCATTACAATCCGTATGTTATCACTTTTGAAAACGATGACGAAAAAGTAACAGGTACTCGTACCGAACAAGTTTCGCTCTTTGGCATAATTCCGTCAGTAACTTACACGATTAAATTTTAATTGAAATGAAAAAAATATTCTACATAACAGTTTTGTTTGCAATGCTTTGCAGTTGCACAAAAGAGATTGAAATTGATTACAGAGACATAGAAGAAATTCCCGTAATCGAAGGTCTGTTGACCACCGACAAGGCGGAGGTAAAAATTACCAAAAGCCGCAACATGGACGATTCAACCAAAATGTCAGGCATAAAGGTTGATGATGTAAAAATAATTATGCCGAGCGGTGAGGAAAAAGTTTTGGGCTTCCAAAGCGACGGTTATTACCGCCTTTTAGAAAACGTTGATTTGCAGGACGGAAAAACCTATACGCTTAAAGTCAAAATTGACGGCATAGAGTACACCGGCAAATCGACGGTACAACCCAAAATCGAAATCACAGAGCCGCAATTTGTTTGGGCAGAACTTATGGATTGGATGCAGGTTTTGGAGTTTGAAACCCTCAACGTTCCCGAAGACGAAAAGGTTTACGGTTGGGCGCGTATTCACCGCAACGGTGAGATTTATTTTAGCGATTGCGGCAGTTGTAAAAGTAATTCACCTTTTGACATCGGACTTTATTACGATTCTGACATGGAAAACGATGACGAAATGATTCTTTATGACGGCGACATACTTACATTGGAGTTTCGCACGATAGACGAAAATGTTTTTCTTTACCTTTATGAATACAACAGTACGAGAGTAAATCCGCAACAGTTTTTTGTCCCTTCTGTTGAAGGAAAAGTTTGTATGGGATATTTCGCGGCTTACAATAGCGTTAAATACGAAATGGTTTACAAAAAAACTCCACACGAATAAAAAAACAGCCGCGAAATCTCGCGGCTTTTTTTACTTCTTTATCATTGTTCCGGCGTGGTTTTCTTCAAAAAACTGCTCAATGTCGAGCGAGTTTCCGATAATGACTTTTTCAACACCTTGGTTTATGGTCTTGAAAGCATTTTCCAATTTAGGAATCATACCTTCCGAAAAAATACCTTTGGCTGAAAGTTCAGGATAGTTTTGAGAATTTAATTCCTTGATAACACTGTTATCGTCTTCCGCGTCCATCAAAACACCTTTTTTCTCAAAACAGAAAAACAGATTTGTCTTAACGCCTTTTGACGCCAAACCTGAGGCGATGGTAGAAGCAACCGTATCTGCATTAATGT
Organism: Bacteroidales bacterium; assembly: GCA_016287995.1. Taxonomy (GTDB): domain Bacteria; phylum Bacteroidota; class Bacteroidia; order Bacteroidales; family UBA3824; genus UBA3824. Next base: position 4,469 of record JAEEXW010000042.1, on the reverse strand, counting down.
TAAGAAGTTGGGCGTTTTTGTCGGCGGCAATCGTCGCAACAACCGGCATAAAACCACCTTTTAAAAGCGTTAACAAAAAGTCCGTGTTGACACCCTCCGCCGTGATGTCGCCGGCAAAACCGTAATCAATGTCTTTTACCGGACGTTTTACCGCATCAAGCATAACGCCGTCAACGCCCGAAACGCCAGCCGACTTTTTGCCAAGCGAGTTGAGTTTTGCAGTTATGGTTTTGTTGATAAGACCGGCGTAAACCATAGTTACTACTTTGAGCGTTTCAGCGTCGGTGATACGTCTGCCGTTAACCATTACGGGTGTTATGCCCATGCTCGTAAGCACTTGGTTGGCAACCTTTCCGCCGCCGTGAACCAAAATTATGTTCTTGTTGATTTTGGAAAGTCTGCCCAGAAAACTGTTGCGGGCGGCTTCGTCGTCAATCACTTTGCCGCCTATTTTTACTACGAAAATTTCTTCCATTTCCTTAAAAAATTTTTTATTCCCATTCTATTGTTGAAGGCGGTTTTGACGAGATGTCGTAAGCCACTCTGTTAACGCCTTTTACGTTGTTGATTATATCGTTGGAGACTTTTGCCAAAAACTCGTAAGGCAAATGCGCCCAGTCTGCGGTCATTGCGTCGGTGCTTGTTACGGCTCTTAAAGCGACAGCCCTTTCGTATGTGCGTTCGTCGCCCATAACGCCGACCGATTTTACGGGAAGAAGTATCACGCCCGCCTGCCATACTTTGTCGTAAAGCGAAACGCCGTCTTCGCATTTCCAGTTTTTAAGACCTTTTATAAAAATGTCGTCAGCATCTTGAAGCACTCTTACTTTTTCGGGAGTTATATCGCCCAAAATCCTGACGCCCAATCCCGGACCGGGGAAAGGATGACGTTTTATAAGGTTTTCAGGCATTCCGAGTTGACGGCCTACGCGCCTTACCTCGTCTTTGAACAGCCATTTCAAAGGCTCGCAAAGTTGAAGTTTCATTTTTTCGGGCAGACCGCCAACGTTATGGTGGGATTTTATGGTTTTGCCGGTGATGTTAAGACTTTCGATTCTGTCAGGATAAATTGTCCCTTGACCGAGCCATTTTACACCGTCGATTTTTTGCGCTTCCTCGTTAAAAACGTCGATAAAGTCCTTGCCGATGATTTTACGTTTCTTTTCCGGCTCTTCTACACCTTTTAAATCCGCGTAGAATTTTTCGCTTGCGTCAACTCCTTTTACGTTAAGACCGAGACATTCGTAATCTTTCAAAACCTCTTGAAACTCGTTTTTCCTGAGCAGTCCGTTGTTGACAAAAATACAAGTCAGGTTTTTGCCGATAGCCTTGTTGAGAAGTACCGCCGCAACTGACGAGTCAACGCCGCCGGAGAGTCCGAGAACCACTTTGTCGTTGTTTAACTGCGCTTTAAGTTCGTTGACGGTGGTTTCGATAAACGATGCCGCCGACCAGTCCTGTCTTGAACCGCAGATTCCGACAACGAAATTTTTCAGCAGCAGCGTTCCCTGCAACGAGTGGAAAACTTCGGGGTGAAACTGAACGCCCCAAATTTTATCTTTTTCAGATACAAACGCCGCATTTTCAACGCCTTGCGTAGAAGCGATAACTTTGAAACCTTCTGGAATTTTGGTGATTGTGTCGCCATGACTCATCCAAACCTGCGAATTATCGTCAAAATCTTTGAATAGGGGATTTTGTTTATCGATAAATTCGAGATTTTGGCGACCGTATTCACGGCTACCTGCCGGCTCTACTTTTCCGCCCAAACTATACGAAATAAACTGCGCACCGTAACAAATTCCAAGAACGGGATGTTTTGCGGTAATTTTTTTCAAGTCAACCTTAAACGCTTCTTTGTCGTAAACGCTGTAAGGCGAACCGCTTAAAATAACGCCTATTATATTTTCGTCATTTTCGGGAAACTTGTTGTAAGGTACTATTTCACAAAAAGTGTCGAGTTCTCTGACACGTCTTCCGATAAGTTGCGTGGTCTGAGAACCGAAATCAAGAATTAATATTTTTTGCTGCATTTTATTGATATTTTCCGCAAAAATAGTTATAAATTTGTCAACTTCAAAAATTATTTGTTAAAAACCATAGGGTTGAAGTTTTTTTATGTGTTATAATTATGGTTTTAACAAATATTAAAAAATGAACAAACTAATAATTTTTTTACTTGCAACGCTTGTGAGCATTTCCGTTAACGCACAAGACTCTACCTCGATACGAAAACACAAGTTTTCTTTTTTTTCTGAGGCTGAACTTTCACCTTCGCAATCCTTTAAAGGCAGAGGAATTTCATTTTCAACGGTTTACAACTTTTCTGACAATATTTCACTCGGCTTGGGCGCAAAACCGTATATGATGTTTTACCGCAAATACGATTATTGTTACGATTATTTTACGATAACCTCTAACGGCAAAATTATCTGTCATACAGACCGTTATACGAAGGCGGAATTTGACGCTGATTTTTGTCTTCCTGTATATCTTGTTTTCAAATGTATGTTTTCAAAACACACTAACGCAGCACCTTTTGTTGAGGTCAGAGTCGGGAAAGATGTCGTTAATGCTACTCAGGATTTGTATCGTGCGATTTCTGTTGGGGCGAGGTTCGGTTTTAAAAACAAATATTCGCGGGCTATTAACGTCTCTTTCGGGTGGCAAAAGAACGGCATATTTGAAGATTTTCACAATTATAATGGCGGAACAATTTTATTTAAAGTGGGTTACGAATTTTAACAAAGCATATTATGAAAAATATTTTGATGATTTTAGCGATATTTTGTTCGTTGACGGCTTTTGGTCAGCGCGAGTACACTTATTACAACAAAGGAATAAATCTGTTTTTAGAAGGTGAGGGAGCCGGCAACCGTGAATTTGGTATCGGCGGTGTAGCGGTAACGTTTGGTTATCAATTTAATCCGCACATATTTTTCGGCGGCGGCGTTGCTTTGAAGGTAGGTACGGAAAGAACTTTGCTCCAAATTTATGACGATTTAGGTTGGTATGACCAGGAGACAAATACGTATCATTCAGATTATTACATTGATGAAAAGGGAACTTATCATAAGTATCAGTCATCTTCTTATTATACAGATGATTGTGATGATGGATATGGTTCTTCGTTTATGGATTTTTTTATTAACTTCCGTTATAATGTATTGGCGCAAACCCGTTATACGCCTTATTTGGATATAAGAAGTGGTTTTTATACGGCAGCGGCAGAAGATTCATCAGTCTTTGACGATGTGCTGATAGGTTGCCGTTTCGGGTGTGGAGAAGGCGATTTTGCAATAACGGCGGGAGCAGGATACTCCTTCCGCCGTTTGGATTATAATGCATTAAACAAACAACAACATCTGTTTTTGCTAAGATTAGGAGTGGAATTTTAAAAACTTCCACCCTACTCTATTTTTTGAAAAAATCTTCAAACAAGTCCACCGTTTTTTCAACGCCTTCGCGTATTTCTGAAAGTAAAATATATTCATCGGCAGTATGTGAACGATTTGAATCGCCGGGTCCCATTTTCAGACTCGCATACGGCATAACGGCACGGTCAGAAGTAGTCGGCGAACCAAAAAGTTTAAACCCTTTTGCAGCCGCAAGTTTTATAAACGGGTGATTCTCATCAATGTGCGATGATTTCAGTTTGAAACTTCTCGGTTTTACTTCCGTATCCTTATTCGGAATATTTTCGCGGATAATGTCCAAAATATCCTGATGTGTGTACTTTTCGGTTATCCTAACATCAACCATAAAAGTACATTCGGCAGGGATAACATTGTGCAAAGTACCGGCGTTAATGCCCGTAACGGTGCATTTAACGTCGCCAAGCCACGGAGAAGTCTTTTCAAATTTGTAATTTTTCAACCAATTAATATCTTCTAACGCCTTGTAAATTGCGTTGATACCAGTATTGCGGGCAGCGTGTCCGGTTTTGCCTTTTGCGGTGCAGTCAAGAACCAAAATACCTTTTTCTGCAACCGAAATTTCCATGCACGTAGGCTCGCCGACTACCGCGAACTCTATTTCAGGAAGTCGATTAAGAATACTCATAACGCCGTTTTCTCCCGAATTTTCTTCCTCCGCCGTTATCGCAACTATCAAGTTGTAAGGCAGATTTTCGCGGTTATAAAAATACAAAAACGTCGTTAACAAATTGATTGCCGGTCCGCCTGCATCGTTGCTACCGAGACCATAAAGAACACCGTTTTCAACATCGGGACTAAAAGGGTCGCGAGTATAAGACTTAGCCGGCAAAACCGTGTCGTGGTGAGAATTGAAAAGAATTGTCGGCTTGTTGGTGTCGAAATTTTTGCTCAAAGCCCAAACGTTGTTTAAATGACGGTTTACATTTTCAACACCGTGCTCTTTTAAGTAATTGAAAATCAGTTCAGCCGTTTTGTGTTCGTTTCTTGAAACCGACGGCGTTTTACTCAAGTTTTGTAATAGTTCTATGCCTT
>JAEEXW010000041.1 GCA_016287995.1 Bacteroidales bacterium | reverse complement strand
AGGTCTACTTTGCCGACAAAACAAATTCCTTGCGAGTCTTTGCGTTTTGCGCATGCGAGGTTTTGTTCGGCGGCAATTCTTCTTACCTCTGGTTTGATAATTTCACCAACGGGAAACAGCACATTTTTCAACTGCTCCTGACTCATCTGACAAAGAAAATAACTTTGGTCTTTATTAGGGTCGTCGCCGGCAAGAAGCCTTGAATATTCTTTGCCGTCTTCGCCGATAACTGTGTCGCGGCGACAATAATGTCCCGTTGCCACATAATCAGCACCGAGTTCTTTGGCGTATTGATTGAAAATCTCAAACTTGATTTCCCTATTGCACAAAACATCGGGATTAGGCGTGCGTCCTTTTGCATATTCGTCAAACATATAATCAACAACATGCGAAAGGTAACGCTCGGAAGAGTCAACCACATGAAGCGGAATGTCCAACTGCTTTGCCACCATTTTAGCAACCATTTGATCTTCTTCCCAAGTACAATCGCCCGAAAGCGTAACCGACGAATTTTTCCAATTAATCATAAACAAAGCGTGGACATCGTAACCCTGCTGTTTTAAGAGATACGCCGCAACGCCGCTGTCAACGCCGCCTGAAAGTCCTATAACTACTTTTTTGCTCATTTTCTTGCTTCAAATTTAAAGGCTGAGGTTTCTTCCGGAACAATATCAAAAATATCGTCCTGAAATACAAAATCAAAATCAGCCGCATATTTCGGATTTTGTTTTACTTTTAAGGCTTTTGAAGGTGCGGTTTCCAAAACAAAATCCTTTATCCGATTTTTTGACATTTTGTAAAGGTTGATTGCCATACCTGAGGAATCTTCGCTGAAACCAAAAGCAGAATTTTCTGTTAAACAATCCGCAACCTTGCCCGCAAAAATCACGTCTTCAACAGCAGGTTTTCTCGCACTGCCGCTGCAAACGAGCGTTACGGGTTTGTTGTCAGTTTTTAGTCTGTCTATTAACGCCGAAAAGTTTAAGAACGAACCCGCCAAAATCTTGTCATAATCATAAATGACAGAGCGCGTATAAGTGCCGTTAGTGGTACAAAAAGCCAACTTTCTGCCCCCAACGTTTTCTCGTGTCATATCAACGGGCGAATTATTAAAATCGTAACCGTCAAGTTGAACGCCTTTGTATTCACCGCAAATAAGATAGTTTTGGTCTTTTTTGAGCCTTAACGGGGTTTCTTCGTCGGCAAAAGTCTCCACAAAGAGTGCACCGTTTGCAAGTGCCGTTGTCATTGAAGACGTAAAACGCAAAACATCAATCAAAACTATGTTGAAATGTTTTTGGTGATAACGGTACAAATCTGGCGCAAAAACTACGTCAATGTCTTGTGTCATAATGTTTAATTTCGCAAAGTTCTACCTCGTAAATAAGGTTTGCGTATTCTTCGCCACCGACTTTTGTATTACCAAAACCGTAAGACGAAGGAACGTAAAACCTTGAAATTCCGCCTTCTTTCATTTTTGTAATTCCTATCTGAAAGCCTGCCGTATAAACATCGGAAGTTTCTGTAACGTTAGGAATTATTGACGGTAATAAATAAGTCAGTGCTTTTTCCGTTGAAGACGAAATCAAAGAATCAGGCTTGTTAAGAATATATAACTTATACTTAAAAGCCACCGTGTCGCCGGCTTCGCATTGCTCGCCCCTACCCTCCGAAACTACTTCGTAATAGATGTTGTCGGATTTTTCGGCATTGATGTTACGGGCTTTGAGAAAAGATTTTATATCGTCAAGGTCTTCTTCGAGTTGCGTTTCTTTTTTGCAAGCAAAAAGTGCAACCGAAATCATCAGAAACAACAAAAAAAATTTTTTCATAACAATTTTGTTTTTAATTTTTTTATAAGAAATTTTCGCGCAAAATTAGTGATTTTCGGTTTACTTTGCAAATCTTTTTATTCCTTCTCCGCCTCTTTTAATTTTTTTCTCTGTTTACTTCTTGCAAATGCGTCCTTAACTTTTTCCGCAAGTTTTCTCTCGTCTTTTTGTTCTTTTGACTCAAAACCCATAGTCGCCTTTATACCCGATAAAATGGACTTTACCCAATACGAAGTAAAACTGCGCGTTGAATCGGGTTCGGCATAAATGTAACCGATTTTTTTCGTATTTTTCTTTTTAACAAACATATTAACAAGCAGCGAAAGAAGTTTACGTTTTTTCTCCTGAACGCTGTCGGCTTTGTTCAATGCAACTTTCAAATCCCGATATTCAAACGACGAAATGCCTTTTGAAGACGTGTTGTCGGAATGAAACATAATATTAGCAGAATAAAGTGTTCCGTCGTTGATTTTTGCGAAAAGCGAATTTTCCAAAAACGGATTCAACTCCGGCAAATACACCGAATCAACTTTTATTTTGCAGTCAAACTCCTCTGTCATAGAACTTCTCGGATATTTAAAAGAACCCGAAACGGCTGACTTATTCATCAGCAGACCTTTCATCATAAAAGTCATCGTGTCGGTATATTTTATTTGACTTTCATCGTTTGAAAGGTTGTAAATATAACCATTTATATCGTTGATTGTCAGTATTCCCGGTACAGAAGCGGCCGGATTTGACTGTTCTATTGCAAGATACGTGTCGGTGATTTTTGCGGTTTTAACGTTTAGGAAAAACGGTATCCTGTCCAACCATTGCAACAAAGTCGGCTGAATTTCTGTGCCGTTAGGTTTTGCATTGTCGCCGTATGCAAGAAAAGATACTTTGTCCAAATAAAGCGAATCCATGTTAAGAGTTTTCTTTTCGATTGCTGTTTTCCAGTCAAAATTTTTTGCAACGGCATTTTCGCAAGTGATAAAGGTTGCTGACCGCGAAATATCAAACGCCTTGCAAAAATCGTAACGGTTGGTGTAAGGACGAAAATCCATGTTTTTAATCCAAACCGTGTGAGTATTAGGATTAAGCACCGCACGAGGAAAATTCAACTTGAAAACACTGTCCTTCATATAAAAAGTGTGGTCGACGATGCCCGCCAAAACGAGTTTGCCAGGAATATCGTAATCCTTGTATTTCAGAGTGTTGAGTTCCGAAATATTCAAATCCATATTTTGAAGCACCACTTTTGGCTTATTGTCTCTGAGATTGATGTCCATAGAAAAACCGCTTGAAGTTACGCTGTCAACCTCAAAAGCAATAGTGTTGAACATCTTGAATAAAACATCGTCCAAACTGCTTTTTTTGTTGCCCGGAAAAATTTCAACTTTCGGACTTTTCATGTCCATAAATTTTCCTGTGATTTTCTTTTTGAACATCAAATCCAAATAATTTGCATTTGTAAGCAGAATATCGGGACAAGTAACTTTTGTACGTTTCGGATTGTCGGGCATACCCCAGAAAAATCCGCCGACTTTTAGGCTGTCGTTTTTTTCGACGGCTTTTTCCGTAGTGATTCGGCTCGAATCTTTCAAGACAAATTTGAAACTTTCAAGATTGATAAACGGCTTTTCAAAATTCATAATGTAACCGCTTTTTTGAAAATTTGCGCTGTCAATACTGAAATTTTTCACAGTCAAATCAAACTCCGTTTTCAAAACTTCCGTCTTAAACATTTCATCTTCGTCGCCACGGAAAAAGCCAAAGACGGAGTTAAATGTTGAAACGCTGTCAACTCTAAAACCTTTGACAGGACTATTGCTGCGTTTTTTTTCCGTTTTAACAGTTGTATCAGCCTTAAAATCAATGTTTTTAGCAAGCAATACAGAAGCGTTGTCAAACTTTAAAACCTCTGCCGGAAGTATACCCGTTTCTGCGAAATTCTTAAAATCTGCGTTTTCAATATAAAGCTCCGGAATATAAACGTTTATGAGGTTTTTAGGCAAAAATCTTCTGTTTGGTCTCTCCGAAAGTAAAAGCGTTTTTATTTTGACAAAATTCTTCTTTGTTGAAAGGTTGATATTTCCCGTCCGCACCAAATGCACGCGGTCGGGCATCAAAAACTCAAAATTGTTGATATCCAATTCGTAATCCTTTGCAAGCATAATTTTTTTGTCCGCAGAAATGCTGTCTTTGCTGTAAAAGAAACCTTCCGTAAAAAATTTGAAATTTGAGGTCGTTGAAGCAAGTTTGTTGTTGAACGTATCGCGAAAACCAAACGCCAAAATGCTTGAATCTGTAATCAAAGTGTCGGCTTTTATAAGGTTCAACCTTTGCGGCAAGATGTCTGCCAAGAGTCTGTCAAACGCCGTATACAACTGATAAACAGAATCTTGAAGTGAATCTCTCTCTATTTTCAAAGTGTCGTGCGCGGTAGTGTTATTGCTTGTTTTTAGTTGCGGATATATGTTGATGTGGATTTGCGGGTGCGCAATAAGAAGTTTTTCAAAACGGATTTCCTGCTTAAAAAATATATCGAGAAGTTGAATTTTTGTAAATTCTGCTTTACTAACGGAAATATCAATCGTTGATGACTTTTTAAGCCTTTTCATAGTTTCGATGATTGACGAATCCCGATCGTAAGTATAAGTAAAATTTTCTATCAACACTTTGTCTTTCTTGGTGTTAACAGTAAATTCGCGACACCTTAACGTATGAAAATTTTTAGGGGTTTTCATCACCAAATCTTGAAGTTGCAGGTTGACATTTGTGGTCAAAAACGGCATAGAACCTTCCGAAAGCGTTTTTTTATTAATCGTAAAATTACTGAGATTAAGCGTCATTTTGCCCGAAAGTCTTAGACTATCTTCCTTGATTGCGGCCTTTGAGGTAACGTCAACGCTACCTCTTGAAATGATTACATTATTGATTTTCAGAGACTTAAAAAACTCGTCAGAGAGTGCAGAAACCAAATTATGTTTTGGAGCGGCATTGTTTTTGGCAGTGTCAATAAAACTTTTTGTATTAATTTCCGGCAAAATTATTTTCACCGCAGAGGCTTGATAATAGCCTGTATTATAAGCCTTTATAATGTCTATATCCGAAATTTCAACTTTCGGGATTTTTATGTTAATTTCCTTTAATGTAGAGTCAGCGGTTTTGTACGTTGGACGGATAATTATTTTTTCTGCCTTGACACTTTTTTCATTTGTGGCGGCAAGAATGTTTTTAGCGGAAAATTTGTGTCTATTGTCCGGCAAAAGCATTTGATAATCAGCAATTTTGACACCGATATTTTCTGAGTACAATATTTTGTCCCGATTTTTATACGCCAAAGAATCCAACAAAAATTTTTCCAAAAAAATATTGATGTTTTGAGCCGTGTAAGTCGGTTTTTGAGGTGTTGCGGCTTTGGTAATTTTAAGATTAGCGTCTTCTATTTTCAGCGTGTCTATTGCAACAGTTTTTAGCGTGCCTTGAATCAGCGGGTAAAAGTTGCTTGAAAATTTTTCAAACTTTTTTGTCTTTTTGTTCATTTTTCCAGCCTGCAAAAATTCAATTTTCGGCTCAGAAATTATGACGTTTTTTAAGGCGACATTTTTTTCAAAATACGCCTTATTGATGTCCAAACCAGTGATTTTTAAGTTTTTAAGTCCGACATTGAATTTGTTGTTTATAGTATTTTTTTCAGCGTTTTTACCATCAGCAGAGAGTTTTGCGTTTTCGGCGTAGATTACTGAATCTTTGGTGTTGACGTAAAGTTTTGCGGCTTTTACAGTGTGAATACTGTCGCCTAAAACAATATCGTAATTTTCGGTATTTAATTCCAGTGTTTGAGAAAAAAACAGTGTATTTCTCTTTTCATGAATTTCCTTATCGAGACGGAATTTTGTGAGTGTTAAATCGATTTTTGCAACCTCAATGTTGCTTTTCTTGTTTTCGACGCTGCTGTTAAAATCAAAATATCCGTCATTAATTTTTATAGAATTGATAATCAGCGCATTCAAAAACGGTTCTATTATCGGGAACAAATCATTATGAACGGCATCGTATTTTTTGCCCTCGCTTTTTTTCGGTTTTGCGACAAGGCGTATTTCCGGACTTTCGAGTTCTATCTTATTGATTCTTAGTCTATCTCTCAAAATCGCAAAAAAACTTATGTTTTTTACGATAAATTTTTTGACGGAAATATTGTAAACACCTTTGTTATAGTTTTCTTCGTTGATTTTTTTTAAGTAAACGGCGGTATCTGCTACAAGCGAAAAATTTTCCATTTCAAAACTTTTTGTTAGAAAATTTATCTCAAACTTATCAAAATTCATTGTGTAAATTCCACCGCTTGATTTATTGACGGCTTTGCAGATAGTGTTTTTTAAGAGGGGTAAAGCATAATTAATCCCGACATATTGTAAAACGCCGAGTATCAACGATATAACAATCAACGCCCGCAGCAACCGCTTGACGTTGAACCGTTTTTTCGTCTTCTGTTTTTTTTCTATATCAGTTTTTTCTTCCGTCATTGTTTTTTATTTTCAACGCTAAAACCACCGACGGTATTGCGCACAAAACCACCCAAACGAAAAACATCTTGTAACCGAAAAGTGTTTGCAAATATCCGCTGACCATTCCGGGTAACATCATTCCTGCCGCCATAAAAGCCGTACAAACTGCGTAATGCGAAGTTGAATTTTCGCCCGCTGAAATTTGCATCATGTAAACCGTGTACGCAGTAAAACCAAACCCGTAACCAAATTGTTCAATGAAAACCATTGACGATACCGCAAAAAAATTCTGAGGTTGAATCCACGCCATGTAAGCATAAAACAAATCCGGTAAATTCAAGGCTAAAATCATAATTATCAGCGACTTATTCAATCCCCGCTTTGCGATAAAAATTCCGCCTAAAATTCCGCCTAAAATCAGCGCAATAAGTCCTACCGTGCCGTTTATAAAACCTAACTCACTTGTTGACAACGCCAAACCTCCGTTTTCAAGCGAATCCAAAAGAAACAGCGGCGCAATTTTCGTTAGTTGCGCCTCACTCAACCTATAAAGCAATAAAAAGCCGATTATCAATAAGATACCATCTTTTTTGAAAAACGTTACAAAAGGTTTTATAAAATTTTTGTCCTTAGAAACTTCTTGTTTTTCTTCTCCAAGCGGCAGCGTAAACTTATGATAAACAGCAAGTAAAATCATCAAACCCGAAAAAATTGCGAAAATAATTTGCCAAGCAAACTTTATATCGTGATATTTCTCTGCTAACTCGCCTGCCAAAATCACCAAACCACCTTGACAAAAAATCATCGAAAGTCTATAAAAAGTGTTTCGGATTCCAACCCAAAAGGCTTGCGTATCTTTGTCTAACGCCTTGATATACAAGCCGTCAGCCGCAATATCGTGTGTTGCCGAAGCAAAAGCCGCTACCCAAAAAAACACCAAAGTATATTTTACGACATTGTCATTAGGAATAAAATACGCTACTCCCGCAAACAAAATTCCGCACAAAAACTGACAAAACGTTACCCAAAATTTTGAATTTTTGAACATTTCCGTAAGCGGCGACCACAGCGGCTTAATCAGCCACGGAATGTAGAAACTACTTGTGTAAAAGGCTATTTCATAGTTATTAAGACCAATAACTTTATAAAAAATTACGCTCAAAACGTTGACCGCCATATACGGCAAGCCTTCTGCAAAATACAGCGAAGGCACCCAACAAATAGTTTTATTCTTATTAATCATAAAGTTTTTCGATGTATGCACCTTTATAATAGTGCGCTAAAATTTCTTTGTAATTTTTACCGTTTTCAGCCATGACAGCCGCGCCAATTTGACACAAACCTACGCCATGTCCCCAACCTGCACCGTAGAGCGTAAAACCATTTTCACTTTTTTCAACAGTAAACGCCGACGAATAAAGGTGTGATTTTGAAAGCAAACGCCTTATTTCCAATTCTTTACCGATGATTCTCGTCTTTTTTTCGCCAACGATTTTCAGCCTAACGATTCTGCCCGAAACGCCCCTTGTCAGCGGAATAAGATCAATGATTTTGCCGTAATCATCACCAGATTTTTCTTTTATAATTGCTGACAATTCGTCAAAAGTATAGAAAACTTTCCAACGGTAAAAGTCAGAATATTCGTTGTCGTAAGAGTTAAGTATTTTTGACAAAAGTTGTTTATTAGACGTGTTGCAATACGCTTTGGGTGAAGACATTATAAATTTTACAGCGTTTTCTTCAACGGTCAAATCGTCCGTAAAATTTTCGTCAAAATCGTCAACTTTTTCCAAATAATCATAATGCGTATTTTGCCAACAATTTTCAAAAAGTTCGCTTGCTCCGCCGCAGCATTTTGAAAACCGAGCATCGCAAACTTCATTGCCATAAACCAAAACTTCGCCAAAAGTTTCTTCGATTGCGGCTTTGACATTCGGGTTAATTGCGCGGGTTATGCCTTGATAACGCTGACAATGGTCGTCGGCACAAACGTCAAAATATTTATGAGCCTCGTTGTCGTACCAAGTAATTGTTTCATTGTCGCTTATGTACGGCTTTTGAGACGAAGGAATATAGTTCATTCTGTTCAACGCCCAAGAGCGAGAAATCACTGCGTGCGCTTTCAAGAGTTCTTTCGGACAATTAGCATTCATCTCGGACGAAATCACCGACTGCAAATACAATTCAATTGGTATATAATTGATTAACAATATCTTACTGTCAACACACCTGAACATAAAACCACCTTTGAACCGTTGATTTTCCTTTCTTGACCAATGAAAACCCTTACCGATTTCAATATCAGGGACTTCTATATAAAAATTTTCATCGTCGTCATGGTCTTTAAGATAAATTCCGTCGTATCGCCGGCCATCGTCATTATTAACGACTTTCTCGCCCTCGCGGTGAACAGTATAATCGTTGCCGCCAGAGATTTTTAGTGTTACTTCCTTGTCGTAACTTCCGAGACCGACCATCATTATCGGCTGTCTGTCAAAATATCTACTGTACATTTTGAAAAGTTTGGTTGTTAATTGACGGTTCTAACGTGATAATCGAACCGTCTTTCATGACAATATTTCTTCCCTTATCGACAGCGTTAATAGACCCTATGATAGAAAACATATCATTATTTTTTATTTTCTCATAGTTTTTCAACTCTATCGTGAATAATAGTTCGTAATCTTCGCCGCCGTTGAGGGCTGCAATTACGGGGTCTATGTTAAACTCTTTTGCCATTTTTTCTGTATCAGGGGCGACAGGAATTCTCTCTTGGAAAATTTCGCAACCCATGTTTGAAGCGTTGCAAAGATTTATAATTTCGCTTGCAAGACCGCTCGAAAGCGAAATCATAGACGTGGGTTTAACCTCTTTTTTCTTTAAGTAATCCGTTAACTCTTTGGGACTTTCGGGTTTTAACTGACGTTTCAAGACATAATCGTAACCTGAAAGTTGCGGCTGAGTTTCGGGATTTAAGTTGAAAAGTGCTTTTTCTCTTTCCAAAAGTTGAAGTCCTAAGTATGCGCCACCCAAATCACCTGTAACACAAAGTAAATCAGTTGGTTTTGCACCGCTACGATAAACTATTTCTTCATCATCAGCCTCGCCCGTAACCGTTACTGCAATCGTGATTCCCTTGCGCGAGGTTGTAAGGTCGCCACCAATTAAATCGACTTTGTAATTTTTGCACGCAGCGTGCACACCGTCAAAAAATTCAAGGATATGAGCCTGCATTACTTTATTGCTTACTGCAAGCGAAACTGTAATCTGCAACGGCTTTGCATTCATAGCGTAAATACTTGTTACAGCGGCTGTTACAACTTTATAACCGAGATGTTTAAGCGGTGTGTAAGTAAGGTCGAAGTGTATTCCTTCGGCAAAAATAAGACTTCTTAACAGCGTTTTTTTTCCGCCTGAAAAGTCAGAAATCGAGGCATCGTCGCCGATTCCGAATATGGTTTGAGAGTTGTATTTTACGTTTTTTTCTTGGATTTTTTTCACCAAACCGTTTTTCCCATACGGAATTGATGTATTTTCGTTTTGTAATTCTTCTTTCATTTTTTATCAAAGTTCCAAAAAAATTATATAATTTTGCCTTGCAAATTTAATCAATTTTTGAACAAATGAAAATAAAAGTTTTATCAATATTTTTATTATTAAGTGTTTTGCCTTTCGGTTTGAAGGCTCAGCAGGCGATTTACGACATTTCCGACTTGGAAATTTTTCCAGACGACAATTCCACAGCAACAGTCAGAATACATTGTGATTCAGATCTTAAAGCCATAGAAAAGAACATCATCGCCGGTAACAAAAAACGTCAGGCATACGGTTATAGTGTTCAGATTTTTTTCGGTTCGGGTTCTGACGCTCAGGAAAAAGCCGAAAATACGGTAAAAGATTTTAAGAAGGATTTTCAAGACGAAGAGGCAAATATCGTTTATGAAGCCCCTTATTTTAAGGTTCACGCAGGAAATTGCCGTTCAAGATTAGAGGCTATGAGGCTGAAAAAACAAGTCGAAGACAAATTTCCCGGCTGTTTTATCATAGAGTGCAAAATCGGATATCCAAAATTATAAATTTTGCTCTCAGACAAAAAAAAAAATGAACAATTTGGGCGAAATCGAATAAAAAATCGTCGATTTCGCCCGAATTGTTTTGGTGAATTGATTTTTTTTGTGATAATTTTATGCTGGAAAAATGTCTTGAACTATGGAACAATTTATCGGGCGAAAATACGAAAAAGAACTATTAAAACAATATATAAACTCCTCAAAATCAGAGTTTTTAGCGGTTTACGGACGGCACAGAGTAGGCAAAACGTTTCGTTTTTGATGTAACGTTAGAGGATTTGTTTGTGGTGATATAAAAAATTCCCGTTAAGAGAATTTTACACCACCACTTCCACAATCTCTCTGCCATCAAGACTTATCGTCTTTGCTTCGGGTTTTGATTTTTTGTTGAAACAAAACGAAAGCAAGTAGCCTTTGTTAATACGGTAATAATCAAATCGATCGCTGATGTCTACCATGTAATGCTCGTCGGGGTAGCAAATGCCTGTTATGTTGAATCGTCTTTTCAGCAAACTTTTTCACCACAATTTTGACACACGCCTCTTATAATATATGACACGCTGACCGCTGTAAAGTTGTTCGGAAGTTTTACTTCCGGAATATGTTCGCTTTTTATACAAAAAGTTTTTCCACATTCGGTACAATAAAAATGAACGTGATGACATTCCTCATGATGTGGAGAATTGTGAGAATGTACACAATATTTCTGATGACCTGAACCATCGTCAAAGTCGTGAAGAAGTCCGTTTTCAGTAAAAACTCTTAACGCCCTAAAAAGAGAGGATTTGTCCGTATCAACGAGCAAATCCTCAATATCTTGAAGCGAGAATGCGTAGTCCAAATTACGTATTGTTTTCCAAACAAGTATTCTTACCGCTGTCGGACGAATATTGTTGTCAATTAACAGATTTTCAATATCTTCATTTGGAATACTCATTGCTAAAATTATCTTTTTTTCGCTGCCTTCAAAGTATTTTTCAAAAGCGAACAAATCGTCATCGGACCAACGCCACCCGGAACGGGGGTTATCAAAGCGGCTTTCTTTGAAACTTCGTCAAAATCAACGTCGCCTTTCAACTTCCAACCTGATTTCGTCTGGTCGCTTTTAACACGTGTTGTGCCGACATCAATCACCGTTACACCGTCTTTGACCATGTCAGCGGTAACAAAACCCGGTCTGCCGATTGCCGCAACCAAAATGTCAGCAGTTTTGGTTATCTCTTTTAAATTCTCTGTCCTTGAATGACAAACAGTTACAGTTGCGTCAATACCTTTCTGACTCATCAAAATGCTCAGCGGTCTGCCAACAATATTGCTTCTGCCGATGATAACACAATGTTTACCAGAGGTTTCAACATTGTAACGTTTCAACAAATCAACAATTCCCGAAGGCGTTGCCGAAACAAAAGTGTCAAGTCCCGCAACCAAACGTCCAAGGTTTACAGGGTGAAAACCGTCAACGTCTTTTTCTGGGCTGATTGCCTCGATAACTTTCTGTTCGTCAATATGTTTCGGAAGCGGTAACTGAACAATAAAACCGTCGACATCAGCATCTTTGTTCAATTTATCAACCGTTTTCAAAAGTTCTTCTTCCGTAACATCGTCCTCAAAACGAATCAAAGACGATTTGAAACCAACCTCCTCACACGATTTAATTTTATGCGCCACGTATGTTTCACTGCCGCCATCATGTCCAACCAAAACAGCAGCCAAATGCGGCTTCCTATTCATTTTTTTAACTTCTTCGGCAATCTCCGATTTGATTTCAGAAGAAGTTTTTTTTCCGTCTATTAATTGCATAATTCTTGTTTTTTAATCCGCTCGCCGCGGGGGCGTTCCCTTTTAAAAAAGGGAACCGGAAAACTTTTATATTCGCGCTTTCAGCGCGGAGTGGCGTACATAACTTACTCCGGCGAACGAAGTGAGCCGAATATAAAAGTTTTTTGGTTCTTTTTTTCAAAAAAGAACAACTACTACTATCTACGTTTCATTTGATTCATCATGCCCATCAAGCGGCGTGCGCCTGAGCCTGACATCATTTTCATAAGTTTGCGGGTTTCTTCAAACTGTTTTAACAGTCTGTTGACGATAGCCACGTTTGTACCGCTTCCTTCTGCTATTCTGCGACGACGGCTACCGTTGATAACTTGTGGGTTTTCTCTTTCAAACGGGGTCATTGAATAGATGATAGCCTCTATTTCTTTGAAAGCGTCGTCGTTGATGTCAAGGTTTTTGATAGCCTTTCCGACACCCGGAATCATTGAAGCCAAATCTTTCAAGTTACCCATCTTCTTGATTTGCTGGATTTGAGCCAAGAAATCGTTGAAGTTGAATTGGTCTTTTAAGATTTTCTTTTGAAGTTTTTTGGCTTCTTCTTCGTCGTATTGTGCTTGAAGTTTTTCAGCGAGAGAAACGATGTCGCCCATGCCGAGGATTCTGTCCGCCATACGTGAGGGATAGAAAATGTCAAGAGCGTCGATTTTTTCACCCGTTGAAACAA
>JAEEXW010000469.1 GCA_016287995.1 Bacteroidales bacterium | reverse complement strand
GTTTTTGCCAATTTCTCCGAAAGTCATATCTAAGGCAGACCATTTTGTGGTAGCAAAATCTCCCGTAAAATTATCGGTTATGAAAGCCTTAAAAGAATTTTGAGGAGTAGCGGCATTTTTGTACCAGTTTGTAAATTCTAACGAATATTTCTTATCGTTTTCCAAAGTAAATTTCGGCGAAATGAGCCAACTTTCAGCCTCTTTGTTTGAGGTTGCCGTTGCACCGTATTGAGAGGCTTTCCAAATGTGTTCGTCTTTTGACTGATAACGTTCAGAATCGTAAACTAAGAAATCTCCTAATTTTTGCTGCGTTTTAAAGTCGTATTCAAACGGAATTGCTGCTTCTTTTTGAGTGCTTTCGCCGTCATAACCCGAAACCGCAGTTTCAGGCATTCTTGAATCTCCGAGATAAAATTCTTTGATTTCAAAAGTGCCTTGTTTTGTTTTTTCAGAATCAGAGGTGTATTCAAATGCGATATGAACGTTATCTGATTTGTATTCCGTAAAATCAATAGTGTTATCAACAAATGTCCAATCTTTTGCCCAGTTTTGAATTTCGAGTTTCGTCCAAGTTGCTTTTGATGGGTCGCCTCCTTTATAATCTGACGACACATAAACGGCACATTCGTCGGAAACTTTATCGGCAAAAAAGTTGGTGGCATGGCTGAATGTAAAATCAATTTTTTCTGCACCGGACAAATCAACTCTCGGAGAGATAAGCCATGATTTTGAGGTTTTGTTGCCTTTTGCTTTTGCTCCGTAAGTTTCGTCTATTGTCCAAATGTTTTTGTCGGCGGAAGCATATTTTATGAAATCATAAACGGAGAATTTATCAATGCCGTCAGTAAAATTGATTGAAATGCTTTTTACGGTTTCTTTTGTATTGTCTGAGCCGTCAAAACCCGAAACAGGCACTTCCTCAGCGCGGCTTTCTCCAAGATAAATATTGTCAACTTCAAATGTTCCATGCTTGGTATCGGTCATTTTTGAAATGTATTCAAAAGCGATGTGAACATTGTCGGATTTGTATTCGGTCAGGTCAAAAGTATTTTCTGTCCAAGTCCAATTAGAAGACCATTTTGCTATTTCAAGTTTTGTCCAAGTGGCTTTTGCGGGGTCGCCGCCGAGAAAATCTTTTGAAATATAAACTGCGCAATAATCTTTGACTTCCGTAGCAAAATTATTGGCAGAATGGTTGAAAGTAAATTCTACTTTTTTGCATTTTGACAAGTCAGTTTTAGGCGTTATGAGCCATGATTTTGCGTTTTTGTTTGCCGTGGCTTTTGCACCGTACTCTTTTGTATGAAACCAAATATTTTTGTCTTGAAGAGCATATTTTTCAAAATCGTAAATGGAGAAACCTTTAAGACTATCTTTTTTTAGGCTTACGGAAATTTCTGTTAACGTTTTTGAAACAGTATTATCGCCGCCGTCATAACCATTTACAGGTGTTTCTTCCTTGCGGAGAGCGCCTAAGTAAACTTTGTCGATTTCAAAAGAGCCGATTTTTTCACCGTCTTGTGCGGCTGAGGTATATTCAAAAGCAATGTGGAGATTGTCGGATTTGTATTCCGTTAAGTCAATAGAGTTTTCTTCCCATGTCCAGTTTGATGACCATTTTTCTAAATTGAGTTTTGTCCAAGTGGCTTTTGATGGGTCGTCGCCTGCATAATCCTTTGAAACGTAAACCGCGCATTTTTTGTCAACGCCTTCGTTTTCGGGAAAATTGTTGGCAGCATGGTTGAAAGTGAACTCTATTTTTTCGCATTTTGAAACATCAACTCTCGGCGAGATAAGCCATGCTTTGTTGTCAGCGGCAGAGCCTTTGGCAACCATTCCGTACTGAGAAGAATTAGTCCAAAGATGTCCCAAATCCTCCGCTTTGTTGAAATTGTAAATTGAGAATTTGTCGATTCCGCTTTCCTTGAAACTGAGGTTTATCGTTTCTGTTAATTCCGTCGTGTTGTCTTTGCCGTCAAAGCCTGTGCTTTCGGCGGGAGCGTCTATTACGATGCCTTCCAGAGCAGAATAAAACAAGGATTTAAGACCGTTAGCCCCAAAATATGACTGAATGTAACCACCCAGAACAATTTGTTTTCCAAGTATGTCTTTGTTAGCAGAAAGGTTTAACGCAGTGCGGTGTTTGGTGTTTGCGGGAAGTTGAACTGGCATACAGTTTTTAACGTCTTTTTCCGTTGCAGAGGCGGCAATAAGAATATTGCTTTCTACTTTGCAGTTTTCTAGAGAAAAAGCCGCACCTTCCGCTAATTTCTGACCGTCAACATATCCGACTATATAGCCCGTAACGTAACTTTTTGCCGTAGCCGAGGTTTTAGCGGCT
>JAEEXW010000468.1 GCA_016287995.1 Bacteroidales bacterium | reverse complement strand
GGTCTTGCACGAAATTTTTTGTAACGGCATTGTCGCTTTCCCTTGTCTTAACGCGCGAAGAAATCATCGGCTGGTCAGATACCAAAAGTAGTGCGCCACAGGGAATCGAATTTTTGAAAGCGACGGTAAAAAGTGTTGCCGTTTCCATGTCAACGCCCATTGTTCGGATTTTTCTGAGGTAGTTTTTAAAATCGTCGTCCCACTCCCAAACTCTACGGTTTGTGGTGTAAACAGTTCCTGTCCAATAGTCGTGTCCAGAGTCCCTGACGATTGCCGAGGAGGCTCTCAAAAGCGAAAACGCCGGCAGAGCGGGTACCTCAGGCGGTAAGTATTCGTTGGAAGTACCTTCGCCGCGGATTGCCGCAATTGGGATTATGATGTCGCCTAACTTGTTGATTTTCTTTAAGCCGCCGCATTTTCCGAGAAAAAGCACGGCTTTCGGCTTTATTGCCGAGAGTAGGTCCATGATTGTTGCGGCATTAGGACTGCCCATTCCGAAATTTATTAGCGTAATGCCGTTTGCCGAAACGTTAGGCATATTTTTGTCAAGACCGATAATCGGCGCGTTAAATTCCTTGGAAAACATTTCAAGGTAATTCTGAAAGTTCGTAAGCAGAATATGCTTGTCAAAATCTTGTAATTCTCTGCCCGTGTATCTTGGCAGCCAGTTATTTACAATTTCTTCTTTTGTTCTCATAGTTTTTAAATTTTTTTTGTTAATTTTGCGCTGCTTTTATTAATCGTTATGCAGCAGTTAAATTTACCTTCATATAATTTTTCTATCAAAGACGGTGAAATCTTTGACATTATCCGTAAAAAATACGTCCGTCTTACGCCGGAGGAATGGGTTAGACAGCATTTTGTCCGTTTTCTTATCGAGGAAAAAGACTTTCCTAAAAGTTTGATGTCAACGGAGACTGCTTTGAGACTTTTTAACACTATAAAGCGCACTGACATAACGGTTTTTTCCAATTCCGGTGATGTAGTTGCGGTAGTTGAATGTAAAGCCCCGACCGTAGAAATCAATCAAACAACATTCAGTCAAATAGCGCGTTACAATATAAAACTTCAAGCGCGTTTTTTGATGTTGACTAACGGTTTGACCCATTACTGCATAAAACTTGACAAAGATACAAAGAAATATGAATTTTTAAAAGAAATTCCTAAATATAATGAATTAATTTAGGAGTAATGCAAAAAAAAAGAGAGCCCTTAAAAATAAGAACTCTCTTTAAAACCAAAAATTAACCTAAAACAAACTAATTAACCTAACAAAACTATGAAAAATAATATATTTTTCAACTTTTAAATACAAAACGCCAAAATTTTAGTTTTTTGTTTGTTTACGCTGTCTTTGTTTTTTTTAAGAAAGGAGTGTTGTTATCACAACAACACCCCAAATACAAATAACAACCTAAAATCAAACTATTAACTCAAAAAATTTTAACATTTATAATTGAATCACATCAAATGTTTCTTTCTTATTACACTGCAAAGTAACATCATTTTTTTTATCTGTGCAAATTTTTGAGCAACTTTTTTTAGTATTTTTACGTTTTTTAACATTTCAAAAAAATATTATTGATTATCAATAACTTACATTTACTCTAAATATGCTCCGATAAAACCAAATGACAATTTGTCTTTACTTTTAGGAGTTATGATTTCAAAAATTTCGGCATTTTGAAGCGAAAAATCCGAAATTTTCTGCGCGGAAAACCCATTTTTTGAAAAATACGGATAATTTCCGTGCAAAAAGTAGGTTGTAGATTGTTTTAAATCCTCTAAAAAAATCTCCAAAATTTCTTGATTTTTCTCAATTTTTACTTCTTTCATAAACGAAAATCCGTCCGAGTCGGTAAAGCCGATAGAAAAAGTTTGCGTCTCTGGCATCGGTTGAAATATCAGTTTTAGTTTTTTGACGGTTTTAATGCCGTTTTTCCGGTTGCTTATAATGTCGCGTATATCTTTGAAAATCACTGACATTATCTCATCTTCCGGTTCGGAATAGACGTAAAGCGAGTTTTGAGAAAAAGGCATATTAAAAGATTTTGTAATATGAGAGTTTCCCCAGTCGGGAAAAATTTTTGCAAAAACTTTTTCGTCTTCGGCAGCCGAAGAAATCAAAATTATGTTATCTGTTTTGTCAACTATTTGTGTAGAAAAAAAATCTTTTTCGTCGGCATCCCAATCCAAAGGATTTCCTTGATTTTCAGATGGATAAGTCGTGCATTTCCCGTTAGAATATACCAAAATATAGTATCCGAACTTTCCCTTATAATACCAATCTTCGGGAATCGTAACTGCATAATCGTAGTAAGATGTTTTTTGCATTTTTATTGACTTGTT
>JAEEXW010000040.1 GCA_016287995.1 Bacteroidales bacterium | reverse complement strand
ATCTGAGGGAATTTCAACTTTTTTGTCTTGTTCTGCAATTGACAAAACCGTCTCGTACATCAATCTTACGCCCTCTTGAATGTACTGTCCCATTGAGTGAAGGTCTGACGTGAAATCCACAGACGCCGGGAAAATGCCCTTGCCATCCTTGCCTTCGGATTCGCCGTAGAGTTGCTTCCACCACTCCGAGAAATAATGGAGTTTCGGGTGGAAATTGACGAGAATTTCAGTGGAGAATTTCTTGTACAAAAGATTGCGGACAACGGCATAATGAGCAGCGACATTCTCGTCGAAAGTCTTGCCCTTCTGCGTCATTTCCTCAACCCTGTACGCGCCCTGCAACAACTGACGGATGTCGAAACCTGCCACAGCAATCGGGAACAGTCCCACGGGAGTCAATACCGAGAACCTGCCGCCAACGGTGTCGCCGATTACAAATGTCTTGTAACCCTCTGAATTAGCGAGAGTTCTCAATGCGCCGCGCTGTTTGTCGGTGATGGCAACAATGCGGTCGGCGGCTTCCTTCTTGCCGTATTTTTCCTCAATTTTGGCTTTGAGGAGACGGAATGCAATGGCGGGTTCGGTAGTTGTGCCCGACTTTGAAATCACGCACAATGCATACGACTTGTCGGCGATAGCGTCCATAAGTTCGCTGATGTAGTCTTCGCCAATGTTCTGACCAGCAAAGAGGATGAGCGGGCTGCCTTTCTTGGGGCACATCTGCGCAAATGAATTGCTCAATGCCTCGATGACAGCCTTTGCGCCGAGGTAACTGCCGCCAATGCCGATGACAACGAGCACGTCAATCTTCTCGCGGAGTTCAGCCGCCTTCTTCTCGATTTCAGAAAGTTCCTCTTCGGAAATGATGTTTTTCACGTCCACCCAACCGAGGAAATCGTTGCCGGGGAGGGTTTTGTCATAAAGGGCGGCGTTTGATTCCAACGCTTTGCCCTGCAAGGCCTTGTAGTCGTTCTCAGAAACGAAACCAAACGCCTTTGAAATGTCAAGTGTTAAATCTTTCATTACAAATTATTTTAGTATAATTAATGAATTTTTTTCAAGCCAAATGTAAATGTTTTTTTCCTAAGTCAGAAATTTTTTCGGAGTTTTTTTTCTGCAATTAGTTAAAGTAGTGCAAAAAAAACGGACTACAAAATTTGCAGTCCGCTAAAAAAAAATCATAAGTTTCTTTATTGCAACGAATACGCTAAATCACCGTCACTATCAATGAAAAGTGTTAACGTTGTAGCACGCCCGAAAACAAGATTTTTGAAGTCAACATAACCGTTGTCCAAATCGTCGGGGTCAAGAAAAAAACGAATATCCCACGCAGCATTTCTGTCGGAAATGTTGATAGCAACTTTCTCATTATTAGCCAATGTCTCGTCTCCCATAATATCTTCCCATTCATCATCATCGGAAGCCGACATCATAACGCCGTAAAATTCAACACCGCTTTTGTTAACAAGATAAACAGTTGCCTTTTGAGCAAAACTTGCTGCACTGCAAATTATTACCAATGCAAGTGCCATAAAAAATTTCTTCATCATCGTTTTATCAGTTTTAAATTAAAAATATAGCCAAAAATATTAATTTTTTTTTGCATTAACAACTAAAATATGTTAATTCTTTATTAAACATCATATTTTTTTCAAATAGGCGGATTTTTTATTATATTTGCATAAATTTTTTGTCATGATAATTACTCCGATAGCACACATTTTCAGCGAGTTTGAGCAAAAATTCGGTATCCCAAGACAGCCTAATCTTGCCAAAAACCTTTTGTCAAAAATCGTTTTTGAATCTGAGTTCAAAAACCCTGATTTTATAAGGGATTTGGAAAAAAATTCGCATATTTGGCTGATTTGGGAATTTACGGAGTTCACTGGCAAAAAAATTACGCCATTAGTACGTCCGCCGCGTTTCGGTGGTAACAAAAAAACCGGCGTTTTCGCTTCTCGCTCGCCTATGCGTCCTAACTCACTCGGAATGTCAGCCGTAAAAATCGAAAAAATCTCAGCCGACAAAAATTTAGGAAAAATAATTTACGTTTCAGGATCAGACATTTTGAGCGGCACGCCAATTTATGACATAAAACCTTATATTCCATATTCCGACTGCATTACGGAGGCTAAAACTGTTTTTTTTACACCGCCGGAAATGCTTGAAAATGTGGTCTTTAACTGCGAATTATCACTAAAAGAAGACGACAGAAAATTCTTGGCGTTAAAAGAAATTCTACTTCAAGACCCACGCCCCGCTTACAAAAAAAATGGCACTGAAACTTATAAATTTGAGTTTGCAGACTTACACGTTGAATTTTTCGTGGAAGATAAAACTGTTTTCGTAACGGCGGTAACAAAAAATTTGCTACATTTGCAACACTAAAATTTTTAAGAAAATGCACTGGTTTATTTTCAATTCAAACAACGAAATTTTGTTAAAAGACAGCGGCGGCGTTCCTTTTTCGGAAATCCCGCCCGTAAAATGTCCCGAAGGAAATCATGTTTTTGAATTTTCTGACGGCTGTTCGTGTTTCACTTTTGACGGCACGGCTCCTGAAAATTATCGTTTTGAAGGGCTCAGAGCCTCATATTTAAAACTACCGAAAGAGATTCACTACAAAGCCGGAAAAGCCTCCGAACTCATAAACTTCGACTTAACTTACAGATTTTGTCCTACTTGCGGCGGACGATTAGAGTTTTCGTCTCCCATAAGCAAAAAATGTCAAAACTGTCAAAAAGAAATTTGGCCGCGAATCAATCCTGCTGTTATCGTCTTGATTTACAGGGGAAAAGATGAAATTTTACTGTCAAAAGGCTATAATTTTAGAGGGACTTTTTATGGCTTAACGGCAGGCTTTTTGGAAACAGGCGAAAGTCTTGAAGAGTGTATTCACCGGGAAATAATGGAAGAGACAAATCTTAAAGTAAAGAATATACGATATTTTGCCTCGCAACCGTGGCCTTATCCGAGCCAAGAAATGATAGGATTTTTTGCGGAATACGACAGCGGCGAAATAAAAATCCAAGAAGAAGAACTTTCGGATTGCAGATGGTTCAAACGCGGCGCACTACCGGAAATTCCGTCAAAAATTTCAATGGCAAGAATGTTAATCGACTATTGGGATACGCATAGAAACGAATTTTAACCAAAAATCTTTAATATGGCAGAATCCAACCAAACACATATTGAACTTTTTTTGGAACATTTGGCTCTTGAAAGGTCAATGTCGGCAAACACAATCGAGGCATACCAAAAAGACATTGAAAAACTCGCGTTCTACTGCGAAGATTGTTTGAATGGTAAAAATTTGAAAGCTTTAACGCCAGAGGATTTAACCATGTTTTTGGAATGGGTTGCACAATTAGAACTTTCAGCGAGGTCGCAAGCAAGAATCCTCAGCGCGGTAAAGCATTTTTACAATCTACTTTTAACTGACGGAAAAATCGACCGCAACCCCGCTTACTTAATATCAGGACCAAAATTCGGAATGTACATTCCGACGGTGCTTTCGGTGGAAGAAATCGACGAAATAGAAAAAGCCGTGGATTTGAGCCGCCCCGACGGAGAAAGAAACCGCGCTATCATAGAAACGCTTTTCAGTTGTGGTTTAAGGGTTTCAGAACTGATAAACCTCAAAATTCAAGACATCAACAAAGAAATCGGTTTTGTAAGAATTTTCGGCAAGGGCAACAAAATGCGCCTTGTTCCTATCAGTGCACTCGCCTTAAAATACATAGAGTTTTACATCGAACAAATGCGCTGTCATCTGATTATCAATTCAGAAAACCGTGATATTCTGTTTCTTAACCGCCGGGGACAAAAACTCACGCGGGTTATGATTTTCAAAATCGTGAAACAACTTTGCGAGAAGGCAAACATCACAAAAACTGTCAGCCCGCACACTTTCAGACATTCTTTCGCGACTCACCTCGTAAAAGGCGGCGCAAATCTTAAAGCAGTTCAAGAAATGTTAGGACACGAATCCATTCAGACAACCGAAATTTACACACACCTTGACAGCGAATATTTAAGGGACGCAATTATGAGTTTTCACCCAAGAAACAAGCAAGACTAATCCTTGGAGAAAAACGAAAAATTGACTTTCCCGTAATGTCTTTGGTCTTTGATAAAAGTCAAATCCGAAAACCGCGTTTTTTGCGAATGTTCGATGATAAGCAACGCACCTTTTTGAAAACCGCTATTATTTAAAATGATTTCAGGAATTTTTTCTATGCCTTCCATATCGTAAGGCGGGTCGGCAAAAATCAAATCAAAATTCAGCGGTGTGTTTTCGATATACTTCAACGCATCGCCGTTAACAACTCTCGCAGGGGATTTTTGTGGAAACATCGCCTTAAAATTCTTGTTTATAAAATCACAATATTTGCGGTTGATGTCCACGCAAGTTATGTTTTGACAGCCTCTTGAAGCCATCTCATAACTTATTGCCCCCGAACCCGAAAACAAGTCCAAAAACCTCGTTTCCGAATATTCTACATTGTTAGTTATAATGTTAAAAAGCGATTCTTTCGCCATATCCGTAGTCGGACGGTCAGAAAAAAATGACGGCAAAAGAATCTGTTTTCCTCTAAAAAGTCCAGTTATAATACGCATGGCAAAGTCATCATATTAAAAAATGTATGGTCGGGCAAATTCTCGCCGAAAGGATATTTCAAATCTTTATTCAAAGTTACAAAACTTACGTTAGGCAGATAATCGTACAAAAGTTTGAAAATATCAGATTCCTTGTCGTGATAACCAGAAAGTTTTACCGCAGTTTTTTTACCAAGTTTCAATTTTGACATCACCGAAGACACGCAATAAAGAACATCGGTTGCATTTTTGTAAGCGAAAGTATTGTAAAGCAATACTTTACCTTTTTCCGTAACGGCAATGTCCATAAAATCGTAATAGAAGTTTACCGAAACAGTTGTATCTTCGCTTCCGTTTTTTATAAGATTTTCAATAAACGGCGTAGCCTCATGATAAAAATTGATTTCAGGGAACGTGTTCACCATCAAAGTCGTTATAAACGAGGGAATTACAAAGACGTTACAAGCCGAAATAGATTTAAGTTTGTTGAACTGAATTTCCTCTTTGTCAGAAATCTCAAAGTTTGCTTTTACCAAATCTTTAAGTTTTGTTTTGTCAAAAATTTGATTCGGCACCATAAGGGATTTTCTTGTTACGAAAATCATATCAACAGATTTGTAACTTTTGCCCATACAAGCATCTGAGGTCAAATTTTGTTTAATTTTGTCATAAAGATTTTCGTCAGAAAGTTCCATTCCGTAACCTGCATGTTTTATTGCGACGTACTCCTTAGAGTAAGTATCAAGAATGCAATAGGTAAAACCCCACTGACTTATTTGAATAGACAAGTTGTAAGTACTTGTCTTATTGATGTTAAAGGTTTGTGTTTTTTCAGATATATTTTTCATTGTACTTGATTTTTATCAAAAAATTCACCGCTAAGGTAAACAAAAAAAGGAAAACATGAAAATTTTTTTCAAGTTTTCCTTAAAATTTTTATAATTTGTAATTTTTTTATTTGACTACTCCCAGTTACCTGCGTTGTTGTTGTATTCGGTCAAAGAGCCGACTTTCAAACCGGGGTATCTTCCCAAAGTCTGTGCTTCGTCTTTCATGTTAACGATTTCTTGACGGTCAAGACCGTTGAGGTAAACATCGAAAGGAGTTTTTGCCTCAAATACGGGAACTTTAACTTTTGAAGCCGTTTCCAACGTATCAGCGCCGAGTTCAAATTCGGTGTTTGTGGTAGGAACGAATTTCAATTTTGCAACATCGTATCTGCCGCCGCAAAGCGAATCATAACAACTAACTTCAATCGTATCACGTTTTACGATTCCAGCCTCAATAGCCTTTAATTCAGCCATTTTACGGGGATATTTGTTATAAAAACTATCAGGAATGTTACCGATAGCCTTCACGATTTTAATTTTACCGTTTTTAATAAAATCGGTCAACGTGTCAAAACAGCCGGCATAATGTCCGTTCTGACTTTTGAACGCCACCTGAGCGTCCCTGATGTTTTTCAAACTCTGAACTGTAAGTTCTTTACGCCAATCGGCTTTCTTTTTAAAACGTATCGGTTGCATAATGCTGTCGTACAACAAGTATCCCAAAACGGCAATTATCACAACCATAACTACGTGTACTGCTATTTTTCTCATTGTTGAAAATGTTTATTTTTTAATTTTTTATTTGCTGCAAATTTAAGAAAAAAAATTAATATGAGTTCAAAAATATTTAATATTTTTTTTACTTTTGCCGTAAAAAAAATGGAAGTACAAGATTTAAAACATATTTTCTTAGAAAATTTCGGTTTCACCCCGACCTTAGACCAAGACACTGCGGCTGAAAATCTCTGCCGTTATGTGCTTGATAGTCAGAGGGACGGCATTTTTTTGCTGACCGGTTATGCCGGCACGGGAAAGACGAGTTTGATTTCTGCGTTTGTCAAGACGTTAAATTATTTTAACATAAAAACCTGCCTTTGCGCACCGACGGGAAGGGCTGCAAAAGTATTTTCTCTTGTTTCGGGACATCAGTCTTTCACGATTCACAAACTTATTTACCGTCAAAAATCGGGCATCGACGGCGCGTTTGTCTTAAATCAAAACCTCCGCTCTGACACTTTTTATATAGTTGACGAGGCGTCGATGATTTCGCAAGGCGGTGTTGACAACAGCATTTTTGGTTCGGGACGTCTGCTTGACGACCTTATAAATTTTGTTTTTTCGGGAGATAACTGCCGATTAGTGTTGGTTGGTGACAAAGCGCAGTTGCCGCCCGTAGGAAGCAGCCTCTCCCCTGCCCTCGACAAAAACGAACTTGAATGTTATGGCAAAAATGTTTTTTATTCGTCGCTGACGGAAGTTTTGCGACAAGCGGAAAAAAGCGGCATTTTGTACAACGCCACTTTATTAAGACAGAAAATATCCACAAACGATTTAAAGCCGAAATTTTACCTAAAAAATTTCACTGACATAGAACGCATTTCAGGCGGCGAACTTCTTGAAAAACTCGAAAACTCTTACGATAAAGCGGGAATTTTTGACACGTTGGTAATTACGCGTAGCAACAAAAATGCGAACATTTACAACAACGGATTCCGCAGCAGAATTTCCTATCGAGAAGAATCCGTAACGGTTGGCGATATGCTGATGGTTGTCAAAAACAATTATTTTTATGCAAAAAACGTTGAAAATCTGGACTTTATCGCTAACGGCGACTTTGCGGAAGTTGTTCGTGTTGGCAGAGAGCAGTCGCTTTACGGCTTTCATTTTTTAAATCTTGACTTGCGTTTCAACGACCTCGGAGGCATAGAGTTACCTGTAAAAATCATCAAAGAAAGTCTTCAAAGCGAGGCAGCATCGCTTTCGGAAAAAGATTTAAGACAACTTTATCAAAACGTTATGGAGGATTACACAGGCATGTCAAAGAAGGACGCATACAAGGAACTACGTGAAAATGAGTATTTTAACGCTTTACAAGTAAAATTTGCGTATGCCGTAACCTGCCATAAATCGCAGGGTGGACAATGGAAAAATGTTTTCATAGACCAAGGTTATTTGACGGACGATATGTTGGACAAAGAATATCTTCGGTGGTTATATACTGCCTTAACAAGGGCAGAGGAGAAAGTATACCTGATAAATTTTCGCGAGGATTTTTTTGAAAATTAGCGTGTTATATTTTTTTTGAAAAAAAATACACAAAAAATTTTGTAGAATCAATAAAAGTACCTAATTTTGCAGTCAGAAAAACGGTTCGGTCCGGTAGCTCAGCTGGATAGAGCAACAGCCTTCTAAGCTGTGGGTCGTGCGTTCGAATCGCACCCGGATCACACAAAAAACTGCAACGAAAAATTCGTTGCAGTTTTTTATATCCCAAAATTTTGGGTGTATTTGGAAAAGTTAAAGAGAATATATAAAAAACAAAACACCCGAACCAAAACAGTTTTTTTTAGAGAATTCTTATTTGTCAAAGAAATTGCATAAAAAAATCCCGAATCGGGACGAAAGAAAAAGTCTCAATTCGGGATTTTTATGATTTTACAAAATAGAATTTACTTTTTATAATATTCTTTGTACCATTTTGCAAACTTTTTTAACCCTTCTTGCAATGTCATTTTGGGCTTGAAACCAAAATCTTTTTCCAAATCTGCTATATCAGCAAATGTTTGATAAACATCACCCGGCTGCATCGGTAAAAACTCTTTTTCTCCTGCTTTGGTGATGATGTTTTCTTCGATAAGACATTTTTCAAGAATGTTTACAAAGTCTAATAAACTTGACGGATTATTGTTGCCGATATTGTAAATTTTATAGCGGACATTATCAGAGGTTTTGTTCGGTGTTTTTTGCATAACGTTAACAATTCCAACAACAATGTCATCAATATATGTAAAATCTCGGTACATATCACCGCTGTTGTAAATCTGAATTTTCTCGCCTTTTACCAACTTGTCCGTAAACTTGAAATATGCCATATCAGGTCGTCCCATTGGTCCGTAAACCGTGAAAAAGCGCAAACCTGTTGAAGCAATATCGTAAAGTTTTGAATACGAATACGCCAAAAGTTCATCGGATTTTTTCGTGGCAGCATACAGAGAAACGGGATTATCAACCTTATCGTCTGTTGAATACGGGACTTTTTTGTTTGAACCGTAAACACTTGACGATGAAGCATATATCAAATGTTCAACTTTATGATTGCGGCAGGCTTCAAGAATATTGTAAAAGCCTATCAGATTGGATTTTATGTAACTTTCAGGGTTTGTTATTGAGTAACGCACACCCGCTTGTGCAGCAAGGTTTACAACGATTTCCGGCGAAAAGTTTTCAAAAACAAATTCAATGGTTTCTTTATTTGAAATGTCGCCTTTGATAAAGGTAAAGTCCTTGTTTTCAGCGTTTAACATTTCAAGGCGGGTTTGTTTTAGCGAAACGTCATAATAATCGGTCATAGAATCTATGCCGATGACTTTTATGCCGTCAAAAGTTTCAAGAAGTTTTTTCGTCAAAAAACTTCCAATAAAACCCGCACAACCGGTTACAAGAATTTTACGGTTTGACAATTCTATCATAGTGTTAAATATTGGAAATCAAGTGATTATATATTTCAAGATGTTTGTTGACAACATTTTCTAACGAAAAATCACGTTCGGCAATTTTTCGTGAATTTTTACCCATTTTAAGGCGTAAATCTTTGTTGTCAATCAAAATTTTTAATTTGTCTGCCAAGACATCACTGTTTTTAATTGGTATTAAAAAGCCATTAAAACCGTCTTCAACGGTATCTTTACAACCAATTGAATTTGTGGTAATTATTGGACGTCCGATGGCAGCGGCTTCAATTAGAGACTTCGGGACACCTTCACGGTAATATGACGGAAAGGCAACGATACTTGACTTTTTAAGCAATTCTTTTACATCGTTTCTAAATCCAAGCCACTTAATGTAATTATCGTCACATTCTTGACGTAATTCATTTTCTTTTAAGCCGTTAGGATTGTTAGATAGTCCACCGCAAAGCCAAAAATCAATTTTGTCAGAATAGTCTTTACGGAGTTTTTCGGCGGCTTCAATCAGCACTAAAACACCTTTTTCCTTAACCATTCTGGCTGTAAAAATAATATGAAGTTTTTCCATGATTAATTTTCGGGTGAGAACTGATATTCGTTCAAATCTACTCCCGAACCCTTGATAAACACGATGTTTTCTTTTGTCGTGATGCGATATTTTAAGAAAAGATTTTCGTCTTCATGATTTTGAAAAATGGTGATAACATTTTTCTTCCGACACGCAAACCGTAAAACCCTTAAAATCATTTGAGCGGTAAAAGATGGTTTATCGCCGTTAAATATTGTCCCTAATCCACTGACAGCATTGACAACGGCATTGGTTTTGGTAAATTTCGCCGCCAATGACCCCCAAAGAATATTTTTTAATCCAACATGATGTACGATGTCAGGATGTGCTTTTTTATAAAGTTTTTTTAGGAATAGAAAGGTTTTTAACTCTTGAAAAATATTTTCACCGGTCGGATTAATCGGCAATTCAATCATTTTCAAACCTAACGCCAAAACATCACTCTTTTGACCTGTGTCCTTACAGACAATGGTTACATCAAAACCGTTTTTTGCGGCATTTAAGGCAATAGCCTTCCTATGAGACAGAAAAAATCTGTCCTCATTTACAACAAGAAAAAGTTTGGGCATTATTGTTTAATTAAAATAGAATGCTACTATTGTTTATATTTCTATTGTTTTGAAATGAGCGTTATGATTTTAATACTTTCCAATAACCGTCTTTACGTCCACCTTCTCTAATAATAATTCCCTCTTCGCGCATTTTTTTTGATGTGGGAAAATATACCATCTTTGCCGCACATTTTATCTCAAAAAAATTAAAAATGCAAAAATTATTTTTTCAGAATTTCATAAATCTGTTTTGCTGCAAGTTTCCACGAATATTTTTGAAGTTGGAGTTTTTGTTTTTCTAAAAGGTCAAATTTTTCTTGTTCAGAAATCTCAGTAAAATCTTTCAAAACTTTGGCTATATCATCGGTATCACAAGGATTAAATTTTATGCAAGCATTTCCTGCAACTTCCTGAAATACTGTAATATTAGAGCATAATAAAGGGACATTGAAATAATATGCTTCTAAAATAGGAATACCGAAACCTTCACTTTTACTCGGAAAGCAAAATGCACTCGCATTCGCAAGTATTGTGTACATCAAAGAATCATCAATCCAACCGGTGAAAATGATTTTTTCTTCGTCTTGGTTTAATTTTTCGACAAAACGTTTTTCATTTTCAGATAGTCTATCCATTCGTCCGACAACAACAAGTTTCCAAGTAACAGCGGCTTTTTCAAATGCAACAAACAAGTTATAAAGATTTTTATGACCGCGGGAAGAACCAATGTATAGAAAATAGTTCGTATCGTTTGCAATATCAATAATTTCATTTTTTGACTTTAACCCTATTTTGTCAAGATGCTCATATCCCTCGTAAACAACAGATATTTTGGCACTTGCAGATTTTTTATGATACTTTAAAATTTCGTTTTTTGTAAAATTAGAAACTGCAATTACATTATCAGCATTTCTTAATCCGCGTTTTACAACGTGATGAAGATATAACTTTTTCAAAAAGGAAAATTTTCCGAGTTTTTCAGGAAATTCTTCGTACAAAATATCATGTATTGTATACACACCGCCTTTAATTCCCGAAGGATATTGTGCTGACGGTTCATAAAAAACATCGAACCTGCTTTTATTTTTTCTGTACCATTTCCGAAACTTTAAATCCCGCAAAGGACCAATTGGCGGAATATTCACAATTTCTATAGTTAGGTTCTCTGAAAATGCTTGTAATTGTCTTGCATAGGTTTCGGGTAATTCATTTTTCCTGCAAATCAGAGTATATTTATCAGAAGTGTTTTTCAACAATTCTATGACTATACTCAATGTATATTGAGTTAAACCGTCAGTCCTGCGAGTTAAAGTCGTACCGTCAATAAGAATATTAGCCATATTTGTATAACTTAATTACATGAAATAATAAGGAAAAAATCCAGTCCAATTTGTTCTAAATGTATTAACAATACAACAAAATATCAACAAAACAACTATCAAAAAATACATTATAAAATTTCTTTTAACCATTCCAAACAAGGGAAACATCGTTGGAGTAAAAAAAGCACTAATTCTTTCAAATTGTGTAAAAGCTGGGGACAATGATAAAAATATAATTCCAATCGCATATATTTTTATAAGGAATATATTGTGCTCATTTTTGATTATTAAATTTTGGTATAAATAAAATAATATGTATAATGAAATTATAAAAATCATAATAGCCCCGACTTTTATTGATTCGCCAGAATAAAACCTTTCATCATTTAACATATATTCATATCTGTCGAAAATGAATAAATTTTGTAGCAATATAGTTGGCATTACCCTTCCTAATAATATAAATACCAATACTATAGATATAAATATGTATATTGTTCGTTTATTTATTTTAATGTTATTAATGATGGGTAGTAGACAACAAACCAAACTTGATGTATGAAATAATGAAGCAATTAAAACGATTGCATAAAACTTTTTGTAGCTTCGTATGTATAAATAACTATATGAATATAAAACTATTGATATTGCTATATATTGTCTCATCAAATTAGTGCTATGAAAAAATGTTCCATATAATACGAAAACTATTATTGGAAAGATATAATTTACATATGCAATTCTTTGTAAATTTTTTAAGATGAACAACAAAAACGACAAGTAAATGAAACTACCGACAACGAAAAAGAAGAACCTATCATTACCAATTTTACTAATAACGAACATTAAATATGAAAATCCCATTTCATATCTCATTTCAGGAATATCATCTAATAATATTATTCGATTAAAGACATTCAAATAATTCTTTGTATCATTTGACATAACATTCGAGAAATCGCGGAAAGTATAAAATATAATGAAAAATATCAAAAAAGGAATTATAATTCTCAACGATGGATGCAGAACATGTTCCCTATTAGGATTTAAAAATATAATGGAGAAACAACATAGCCCACCAAAAAGCATAATGAAAATAAATACGTTTATCTCCATAATGATGTATCAAACTTATGCAAATAACTTGTATTATTTTTTTATTTTAGACCAAATAGCCATTTCCAAATAGTTTATAGGTCTCATTAAATCATGTAAAAAAAGAATCCAACAACTTGCTTTACAATATTTTTTGAGATATATTTTTTGAGAATTTAAAACTATTTTTTTGAGTTTTACTTCTGATTTAAAATTCTTTTTCACACTTACGTGATGCTTGTGAATATATTCATCGGATAAATTTATCATTTGAATGTAACCGGCAGTATTCAATC
>JAEEXW010000039.1 GCA_016287995.1 Bacteroidales bacterium | reverse complement strand
CAAATTCTATGCGCCCAGCCATCGTAATCGAATTGAAATATGACCAAACCGCCGACACCGCCATCTCACAAATCAAGCGCAAAAATTATCCAAAAAGCCTCATAGGTTTTTCCAAACGCATAGTCCTTTGCGGCATCAATTACAACAAGTCAACATCAAAACACGAAGTTGAGAT
The DNA here is from genome assembly GCA_016287995.1 of Bacteroidales bacterium. Lineage (GTDB taxonomy): Bacteria > Bacteroidota > Bacteroidia > Bacteroidales > UBA3824 > UBA3824. The sequence continues at coordinate 12,788 of JAEEXW010000039.1, read as the reverse complement.
GGAAGTAATTGAAGAGTAAAAGTTTTTTCAGGTTACAAATCTTATGCGATATTTTTATACGGAATACCTTTAAAGACAAACCCTTCTTCCGAATATTTTTCAAGTGTTTTTTCGAGGGCATAGCGTTGATTTTCCATGGCTTTTATGTTGTCGTGAAAAACTATTATCGAACCCTCGCGGACAAATGTTTCAACGTTCAAAAAACAGCGTTCTTTGCTCACCCTTTTGTCATAATCCTTAGTCAAAACGTCCCAAAGAATTATTTTTCTACCTTTTGACAAAAGCCGCGTCTCTGAGGGTTTCATTCTGCCGTGCGGCGGACGAAAAAGATTAGAATTAATCACAGAATCCGCTTTTTTAACGTTTTCAACATAGTCTTCGGTCTTTGTTTTTAAGCCGTTAAGATGGTTGAAAGTATGATTGCCGACACTATGACCTTCTATAAGTATACGACGATAAATATCACGGTATTTTTCAACGTTTTCGCCGACACAGAAGAATGTCGCCTTTGCATTGAATTTTGCAAGCAAGTCCAACGTTCCGGGGGTCATTTCCGGTATCGGACCATCGTCTATGGTGATGTAAAGCACTTTTTTCGCCGTGTCCTCCGGCTGGAGTTTCCACGTGTATTTTTTGAAAAAACTCCGCACAAACTCCGGCGGATGAACTATCGGTGAAAACATATTTTTTTACAATTCCAAATTATCCATTAATCCCAAATATATCGAAATCAATTGCTTATCAAAATCAGACAATGTTTGGTAAAGTCGCATAAATTCCTGAGTTTCAATAATCTGCATTGTTATATTCGACAATAGAGAATTATTTTTTAAGATGTTGAGCAATTCGGTTGCGGCTTGTTTTTTCAACTCCTCGTCCTTGTTGTCGCGCAAAATTCTTACCGCCTCGTGTCCCATTGCGGCTGAACGGTAATAATCATCTTCAACAAGCGAAGCACCCTCCTCGTCAAGACTTGTAAAAAACCTCAACTCGTCTTTTGTCTGAGTCAAAAGCGTGTTCAAAACCTTTTGAGCACTCTCTTTGTCGCCGGTTTTGTAAAATAAGTCCGCTAACGACAAATCGTAAAACGTCGGAGGTACTAAGTTGGGCGGCATAACTTTGTAACAACGTTCAAGAACTTCTTTTGCTTTATCAAGTTTTCGTTCTTTTATTAACGCATCGCCCAAACGCGCAAAACCACTTTTTATGTTGGCTAACATACGCAAATTGTTCTCGTCCAAATAGACTTTCGGATTATCGATTCCGCCCCAAGAAAACTTGTTCATGTACGCATCATACAAAACGTCCGTGTCAACAAAGCCCCTTTCGCCCTCGCGTGAGGGCGTTTTAATCGGTACAACCTTGTAAGTAAGACCGTCAAGACGGAAAAAGTCAGCAAGATTTTGGAAAGCCTCGCCACCGACTGTTATCGCAAAATATACAGGGCGTTCCCAGTTGTTGTTCGCTAAAATGTCCAAAACCATCAACTCGCCTTTGCGGATATATTCGTGCGGATGTTTCCAAACGATTTTGTCGAGGATTTTTGCAGAATCCTTTGCTGCTACCAAACCGCTTTCGATGACTTTCTTTTTGTCAACTTTCAAAGAGAAATTCAGCGACGGCGTAAAATCCAATTCGCTACCGTTTTGAGCCGTGAGTTTGGTGTTTTTATCGTCAGAGGCGACAAAATCAATCACTGCTTTCAGCGGTGCGGGTTCGGCACAAACTGATTTATAAAAATTGTCCGAGGCAGCCTTCAACGCATTGATTTCCTCCTTGTTAACATCAAATTTAGAGGCCTGTTGCGTTAGAGAATTAATAAAGCCGATTATCTGCTGAGGCTGGTCTTTCAACTGCTCTTTGTTGACAACAGCGTCATAATCTTTTGGCATCTGCCTTTCCAAACTTGACCGTTTAACAATGTCAATCAGTTTGTAATAAATCTCCGAAATAACGGGAACGTATTTTTCTTTGTTGTCCGCCAACTTTTCGTTGAAAAAGAGCGAGGGAACGTCTTGATAATAAACAATATCCCTTGAACCTTCCACCAATTTTTCCTTTTCAATCGAAACCGGCAACGGGTCTGAAAGATACGCTTTTCTGCGCATTTGATTGATATACCAATCAGTGTTGATATACGCCAAATTTACAACCCTAACATCCGTTCTTATTCCTTCAACTTCCTGTGCGTACCAAAGCGGGAAAGTATCGTTGTCGCCGTTTGTAAACAAAATCGCGTTAGGAGCGCAGGATTCAAGATAATTTTTTGCAAAATCCCTTGCCGTATAACGTCCGCTGCGGTCGTGGTCGTCCCAGTTTTCAGCAGCCAAGATTACAGGTCCCATAAAACAAGACAGAAGTACTGCTCCACCTGCTGCAACAACGTTTTTGTTAATATATTTCTCTATCAGAGAACACAAAAACGCCGCTGAAAAACCAATATAAAACGCAAACGCATAGAAACTTCCGGCGTATGCGTAATCCCTTTCACGGGGCTGATACGGTGTCTGATTGAGGTAAACCACAATCGCTAAACCCGTCAGAATGAAAAACAACATCACAATCCAAAAATATTCTTTTCCCGTTTTGTTGGCTCTGAACATAAAAATCATGCCTAAAATACCGAGAATAAGCGGCAAAAAGAAATAATGATTGTTTCCTTTGTTGTTTTTAAGATAATCCGGCAAAAGTTTCTGGTCGCCAAGTCTTGCGTTATCAACAAAAGATATTCCCGATGCCCAGTTGCCGTTTATGAGGTTTTCATCGTGTCCTTGAATGTCATTTTGACGACCGACAAAGTTCCACATAAAATACCTCAAATACATATATCCGACTTGATAGCCGAAAAAGAATTTCAAATTCTGCGCAAACGACGGTTTTTCTTCCATCGTAACGCCCGCCCAGTGTTCGTAACCTTTGAAATGGCTCGGTTCGGGCGAGTACATTCTTGGGAAAAACGTCGTAGAACCCGGCTCAAAAGTACGTTTTGACTTGTAGTCAGTGATTTCGTAACGTCCGTTTCTCTGAATGTAAACAGGACTGCCGTCTTCGTAACCCGTTGATTTAGAGTTGTAATACTCGCCGAAAACAAGCGGACGGTCGCCGTATTGCTCTCTGTTTAAGTAAGACTGCAAAGCAAAAACGTTGTCGGGATTGTTTTCGTCCATCGGCGGGTTTGCCATCGAACGAATAACAATCATCGCAAAACACGAATAGCCTATAATTATGACAGTTACGCCCAAAAGCACAGTATTAAGGACGGCTTTTTGCTTTTTGAAAGAGTAATACAAGCCGTAACCCAAACCGCCGATACCGAGTATAGCGTAAATAATTGTTCCCGTATTGTAAGGTGCGCCGAGGCCGTTTGTGAAAACAAGTTCAAAACGCGAAGCGATATACACCACGCCCGGAATAATTCCGTAAAGTACGCCTGCTAAAATAACAACCGAAATTACAAGAGCATAAATAACGCCTTTTCTTGTTGTCTTGTATTTCTTGAAATAATAGACAAGTACGATTGCGGGTATAACAAGCAGATTCAAAAGGTGTACACCGATAGAAAGTCCCATCAGATAACAGATTAAAATCAGCCATCTGTTGGAATATTTTTCGTCCGCGACGCTTTCCCATTTCAATATGCACCAAAAAACGAGAGCCGTAAAAAGCGAACTCATTGCATAAACTTCGCCTTCAACCGCCGAAAACCAAAACGTGTCGGTATATGCAAAAGCAAGTGCGCCAACAACTCCGCTACCAATGATTGAAACAGCATTAAAATCAGTTACATCGTTTTCGCCGCAAATAATTCTTTTGGCAATATGCGTAATTGACCAATAGAGAAACAGCACCGTAAAACCGCTTGCAAGGGCGGACATTGAGTTTATCATAGCGGCTACTTTTGTAACGTCGCCGCCTGCGAACAGCGAGAAAAACCGTCCGAGAATCATAAAGAAAGGTGCTCCGGGCGGGTGTCCGACTTCCTGACGGAAAGCGGTACAGATAAATTCACCGCAATCCCAATAACTTGCCGTAGGTTCGATAGTTAGAAGGTAAGATACGCTTGCAATAAGAAAAACGCTCCACCCCGCTATCAAATCGGCTTTTTTAAAGTTTTGTTCTGACATTTTGATTATTCTTTGAGAGGGCAAAGGTAAAGTTTTTTTCGGAAAAAATAAAAAAAACGTTTGTATGCCTATAAAACTTTGTTAACTTCGTCAATTTCGATATTAAGTTGCGCAGCGATTTTATCGGGAGAAATTCCCACCGAATGAAGCAACTTTATTGATGCCGCCAACTGATTTTTTGCCTCCTTCAATTCCACTTTTGTCTCCTTCAATTCATCTTCGAGGTCTTCTTTTTCAGCCTCCCGAATTGCATAAAGGCGTTCTGCATAATCTTCAAGGTCAAGATTTCCGCGCAGTTGTTCATCTGCCGCAGCGTAAAGCAACCTATTAAAAATGACATTGTAGTCGGAATTCTTGTCTGCATCTTCTGTCAATTCAAGATATTTTGAATCGTATTCCAACTTGTAACGCTGGTCAAAAGCACGTAATATTTTTTCCAAAGGCTTTTTGGGTTTCTCAGGCAAAAACGGAATTTGGATTATGTACAAATGGTACGTCATGCCTTTAAGAAACTCGCACTGAGATTCAAAATTCAAAACATTGTCGTCCTCGTCGTAAAAAACAGTGCTACCCTTTATCAAAGGATATTCAAACCCTTTACCGAGAGAATGTCCGAGTATAAAAATTCCGTAAATATGTCTCGGTCTCTTAACGATATACGGTGTTTTGTCTTTGTCCCTGCGGTGTTTGGTAACGGCGTCGGTATTGGCCTCGCTCGCCATTTGAAGCCCGAAATATTTGCGGAAACGCATTACTTCTTCCGGCTCGGAGGCTTTTTGAAGTTCTATCGTAACGGTTTCCTTTGTGCCGTCGGGGTTTTCTATCGTGCCAGCAAAATCAAAGCGCAAGAGTTTTAAATTATTGTTTTCGTCGCTTTGATATGCACATTCGTGTCCTTTTATCTCGACAGCCACGATTTTTTTATTCAAAATACCACCCAAGAGGACTTTCGCAACGCGTTCGTCCTCCATAAGGTATTTAAAAACCGTGTCGTATATAGGATTACAAACTTTTGCCATAACACGTTTATTTGGTTAACTCTTTCAGCAAAGATAATTCTTTTCTGTAAAAAAACAAAAAAAATTACACATTAAACCTAAAATGCATTATATCTCCATCTTGAACCACATAATCTTTGCCTTCGATGTGGATTTTGCCGGCATCACGGCACGCAGCCTCAGAGCCTAATTTTATGTAATCCTCCATTTTGATAACCTCGGCTTTGATAAAACCTTTTTCAAAATCGGAGTGGATAACGCCCGCCGCCTGAGGAGCAAGCGCACCTTTATGAAACGTCCATGCTCTTGATTCTTTTTCGCCGGAGGTAAAAAAAGTTTCCAAATTAAGCAAATGATATGCGCTGCGAATAAGTTTTACAACGCCTGATTCTTTTAAACCGAGGTCATCAAGAAACATTTTTCTGTCTTCGTAACTATCCATTTCGGCGATTTCTTCTTCGGTTTTTGCGGCTATGACGAGAATTTCAGCCTGCTCGTCTTTTACAGCCTCTTTTACTGCCTCAACGTATTTGTTACCAGTCAAAACCGACTTTTCGTCAACATTGCAAACATACATTACGGGTTTGTATGTAAGAAGAAACAACTGTTTTGCTGCTTGCTGCTCGTTGTCATCGAGTTCTACCGTACGGGCTGATTTGCCTTCTTGAAGTGCCGCTTTGAACTTATCCATCACCTGCAAAAGCATTGCAGCGTCTTTGTCTTTTGCTGTTTTGGCTATTTTTTCGGTTTTAGCATAACGCTGCTCTCTTGTTTCAAGGTCTTTTATTTGAAGTTCCGCGTCAATGATTTCCTTATCTCTTACGGGGTTGACACTTCCGTCAACGTGAGTTACATTTTCATCGTCAAAACAACGCAAAACATGAATTATGGCATCTGTTTCGCGGATATTTGCCAAAAACTTGTTGCCGAGACCTTCGCCTTTGCTTGCACCTTTTACCAAGCCCGCTATGTCTACGATTTCAACCGTTGCCGGTACTACCTGCGCCGGATGATCAATTTTTTCAAGTTCTATTAACCTGTCGTCAGGAACGGTTACAACGCCCACATTAGGCTCTATCGTGCAGAACGGAAAGTTTGCAGACTGCGCCTTTGCGCTTGACAGACAGTTAAATAATGTTGATTTGCCGACATTAGGCAATCCTACTATACCGCATTGAAGTCCCATTTTTTTAATTCTTTTTTACGTCTTCTACTATTGAATTTTTCGATTTAAAATACATTATAACAAACGCCAACAACGTCAACAAAATCAAAGTTGACGAAATTGCCGCAATTATTTTGCCGATTTTTACCGACGAGGGCGCAAATCTAAATTCCACAACGTGCTTACCTTGCGGCACTTTTATCGCCCTTAAAATATAATCTGCACAAACATGTTCGGTTTCTTTGCCGTCAATATACGCCGTCCAACCTTTCGGATAATAAATCTCCGAAAATACTGCAACCCTTTCCTGAGCCGCCTTAACGTCATATTTCAAATAATTCGGTTTGTATTCCGTAAGCGAAATCACGCTTTCTCCGTCAGTATAAATCTGCTCTTTCGGCAGGTTTTGAACAAACTCAGGGAAAAGATTTTTGTTGATAACAGCCGTTTGTTTCGGGTCGTTGCGTTTCAAGGCGCCGATTTCTTGATCAGCCGTTTCCACAACATCAAACTTATTGACAAACCAAGCATTACCGTAAGTATTCATGTTAACCATCGGCATTTGAGCGGGGTTAAGAATGATAAACTTAGTATTAAGCATGTTAAATACAGGATTGTTGGTAACAAAAGTTTGAAATTTGTTGTCCTGCTGACTTGCAAGAGTTATTGCGTAGTTTACAGCCGGAGACAAAAGCGTGTCGATAAACTCCTGATAACGACGCATTTTAGCACCGTGATAACCGCCGATTGTCTTATGAAAATAAGGCGTTACACCATCGTTAAACACGTTTGCGCTAAGATTCAGGACTCTAAAATCCGGATCTGTATCCTTCAAAATAAATTGGTCAGCGTTAGAGGCTCTAAACGGATTAACTTCCATTTTTTGTCTGTAATCATTCGGTCCTAAATATCTGAAATCCACAGTCCAAAGGTCTATAACAGCCACAATACCTACCAAAACCAAAACGGTCTGTTTCTTTTTTGCGGTTGACATAAAAAACAATCCGGCAGCCGTTACAAGAATAAAAAGAAGCGAACGCAAAGCGTCAGCACTAAAAATTGCTTTACGAGCATTTTCGAGTTCGGTAGCGAATATCGTGTATGCAGGAGCCTGTTCGGGGTGTTCGGCTTTTATTTGCGCAAAACTTTCACTCTCTTTGATGGCTAAGAAATCACCGCCAAGCGATGGGAAAAGCCAAAACAAAAGACAAAGACCGGCCGTTAAACCCAAACTTATAAAAAAGAATTTCTTTTTCGTCTTGATAATTTCGGGATTGTCGTAAACGGTTTTCAAAGCCGCCATCGCAAGAAACGGTATCGCAACTTGCGCAATAACAAGTGCCATCGAAACCGAACGGAATTTGTTGTACATCGGGAAATAGTCGAACATCAAGTCAGTAAACCAACCCGCATTATGCCCCCAAGACATTAACAGAGAAAAAACAGTTGATGCCAAAAGCCACCATTTAGCAGAATTTTCAACAATAAACAATCCTAAAACGAATAGAAAAATTATCGCCGCGCCAACGTAAACGGGGCCGGAAGTAAAAGGTTGATTGCCCCAATAACGTGAAGAATTTTGCACGGGCTCTATCATTTCACGAGTTTCAACGGCGTTAACAGCATTTTTGTCGTTGCCGATAGCAGCAGATTCGCCGCCTTTGAAATCAGGAATCATCAGCGTAAAACTCTCGCCTACTCCATAACTCCATGCCAAAGCATAATCTTTGTCCAAGCCGGAAGACGATTGTTTGTTAGAAAGTTCTGATTGACTACGAGTAGAATACTTACTGTATTCCCAAGTTGTCCAGAGGTTGGTAATATTAGGCAAAACGGCAAAAACAACCGCAACTAAGGCAACAGAAGTGGCTTTTCCAAAATTTTTAGCCCAGTCTTGCCCTTTGGCTTTGAAGTCCGCAATCAACTTATAAACCACGTACATTGCGCACATAACAGCCAAATAATAAAGAATTTGCGTATGATTGCAAGCAATTTCTATTCCGAGCGCAAATGCAAGAAGAAGTCCTCCGCCGATATATTTTCCTCTGTAACAATAAATAACACCCGCCAAAACAGGAGCCATATAAGCGATTGCATAACATTTAGTTATGTGTCCTGCGGCAATAATTATAATATTATAACTTGACAACGCAAAAACCACCGCACCTATTACCGAAACCGTGTTGGAAAATTTCAAACTTTTCAACAAAACATAAAAACCCAAAAGGTATACAAACATAATCGCCATAGTTGAATACGGCAAAAAGAGGTGCAAAAACCTTTGCAAAGCCAAATGAATATTGAAACTTTCGGGTGATTTGATTTGATACGCAGGCATACCGCCAAACATCGAATTAGTCCACGCAGAATATTCACCTGTTTTTTCTTCAAACTGATTGATTTCATGCGCCATACCCTCGGCATGGACATTGTCGCCCTGAACGATAGTTTTCCCTTCAAGTTCGGGATAAAAATAAACCACACTTATAATAATAAATGCGAGAACGGTCAAGCAGACATTAATAATCTCCTTTTTATTGTCTTTAAAAAAATTTTTCATTTCTTGATTTTATATAAAACGCCGCAAAGTTAATAATTTTTTTGCAATTATTCCCAAACTTTTTTACTTTTGCAACAACAATTTTAATCTGTCAACAGAATGTCAAAATATCGCACCAAATTATCATCATTGCTGATATTAATTTTGATTCCGCAAAGCATTTTTGCGCAATGGGCTACAAGCGATTTGCCACGACTTTATGATGAGTTGAAAGCCTCGCAAAACTCTAACGATACTTCTAAAATGATTTCAAATTATATCAACCTTGCTAACGCTTACCAATTATTGAACATTCCTGACAGTTCGTTTTACTACAATACCTCTGCCCTGAAAATAAGCATTTTGAAACGCGATACGGCGGCAATGTCAGGCTGTTATACAAATCTCGGTGCAGAAACTTTTAACCGCGGACTTTACAGACTATCAGAGGAATATCTCTGCAAAGCCGTACATTTGGATTCTATTACCGGCAACGAAAGACAACTTGCTCTTAATCTTTCTTTTCTCGGATTAGTGTACGGAATACAATATATCGACAATCCCGATGATACTACTTTTCGGGACAAAGCCATGGATAAAGTAAAAAAGACGTTGCACCTCAACGGAGACGTGTTTTCCCGATTTAATGCGTATTATGCAGCAACACAATATTATATGTGGCAAAAAATGGACGACAGCACCACACTTTATTATCAAAAATTTTGCGAGGCGGCTCCCTATACCCCATTTTTGCCGATGATCGTTTCGCTTGATGTTGATTATATGATTTATTTTAAGCAATACCACAAGGCGTTGGAATATCTGCAAAAAAATGTTTCAAGTTTTCAACAAAGTAAAATCAGCATGAGGTTTTATTATGAAAAACTTACCTACGTTTATGAAATGCTCGGTGATTACAAAAACGCGCACAATGCCAACACAGAACAATTCCGCCTTCAAAGGGAAATCAGCGACGACAACACAACCCGTGCAATAGCAAACGCCGAGGCACAAAAAGCCGCCGAAGTGGAACGCATAAAACTCGAAGAAAGCGAAAAAATTTTTGCTGCCGAAAAAAAACACCTTAAAACAATTTCTATTTCGCTTGGTTTCGGTTTAGGTCTTGTAGTGTTAATTGTTGCACTATTTTACAGAATGTGGAAAATCAAGCGCAACGCCAACAAAATTCTTTCAGAAAAAAACGATTTGTTGTCGCAACAAAAAACCGAAATTCTTAGCAGTATCCGCTATGCAGAAAGGATTCAGCGGGCGGCAATACCTTCACAAAACGAGGTTTTAGGACTTTTCCCCGATAGTTTCATCTATTATCAACCCAGAGACATTGTCAGCGGCGATTATTATTGGACGGTAAAGTGCGGAAAATTTTCCGTTATGGTAACCGCTGATTGTACAGGACACGGTATTCCGGGTGCGTTTCTATCAATGCTCGGAATCTCGTCGCTGAAAGAATTTTTAGCAACCGAACACGACGCTGAATTTCCGGGAACGGTTTTGGACAGAATGCGCAGTTTTATCAAGGCAACCTTAATTTCCAAAACCGATGAAACGGTAGACGATGGTATGGACATGACAATTTGCAGTTTCGACTTTGAAAACATGAAACTACATTACGCCCTTGCCAATCAGTTAGCATACATAATCCGAAACGGCGAAAGCATAAAACTAAAAGGCGACAGAATGCCTGTCGGACGCTATCTCGCTGAAAAAGAGCATTTCCAGACGTTAAGCGTAAATCTCTGCAAAGGCGACACTGTTTATATGTTTTCTGACGGTTTTCAAGACCAGTTAGGCGGCGAAGACTCGGATTTCGGACACAAATTTATGTCAAAAAATTTAGTTGCGCTCTTAGCCAAAATTTACGCAGAGCCTATGGAGTCTCAAAAAGAAATCATCAAAAAGGCTTTCAACTCTTGGCGTCATAATCACACTCAAACCGATGACGTAACACTTGTCGGGATAAGAGTATAACACTTCAAAATTATATATCCCACTTTGCCGAAACTTTCAGCGAAGCCAAAGTGTTTTTGCCCGCTTTTGAAAACGCCGCAATAAGATTGTGCGAATTTAACTCCTTTTTTATCTCTTCCGGCGACTTTTCCGAAACAAAAGACACTATGCCAGCAACCGGTTTTTTAGGGTTTAAGCCGAAACTTTTGAGAATTTCGTAAAGCCTTAAAGCGTTTTTTGCAAGTCTCTGACGCTCAGACTCATTGTCTTGAAGTATTTTTAAAGCGCAAAGAATACTTTTTTCGTCAGTTGACAAAGTATTTTTTAAGGCCTTTGACCTGAGCCGCAAAAGTTCTATTAAAGTTTTATCTCCGCTGACAAAGGCTCCCGCGCTGCAACAGAGCGAGTTCTGCATGTTAACAATTTTTAAATCCTGAAAATTCTTTACGCCGCAAACTTCGTCTGCGCCGTGCCCTTTTTTGCCGCAAGTCAAAAAACCAAAACTATCGTCAATAATTACTAATGCACCGTATTTATCGGCTAACATTCTAATTGCTTGCAAGTCGGCACAGTCTCCCGAATCATAAAAAATACCGTCCGTAACAATAACTTTCAAGCGGCTAAGAACAGAAAGTTTCAAAAAATTCTCCAACGATGCCAAATCGTTATGAAAAAAACGCTTTTTGTCGGCATCGCATATTTTTATACCTTTTCTAAGCCATGGAGAAACTGCTGAATCATAGAGAATTATATCGTCTTTATTCAACAAATCCTCGAATATCTCCACGCAAAGCCCTTCGTAAGACCCTGTTACAAAAGTGTCTTGCGTTTGCAAAAACTCAGAAATTTTTTCTTCCAAAAGTGCCGTGTTTTTGCTCTGTCCGCAAAAATAATTTGAATAAGTTTTTTGCTCTAAGGATTGCCCAAGAAAATCACAAGTCATTGTGTTTAATGTTTTTACATCATCATAACACAAAAAACCGTCTTCATCGAAACCATGACAAAAAGTTTCGGGACGGCTAACCGTTTTGGAAATAACAAGTTCCTCTTCAATAATTTTTTGAATATTCTGTTTCAAGACAAAAATTTTTTACGTAAATTAGAGCCGTAAAATTAAACAATAATTTTTTAATATCAAAGATAAAATGGAATATAAACGTATATTACTGAAACTCAGCGGCGAAGCACTCGCCGGAAAAGACAAATACGGTATCAACGCAGAGGTTTTGGAAGAGTTCTGCACTGAGATTCTTTCACTTGTTAAGAAAGGAGTTCAAGTAGGAATCGTTGTTGGCGGCGGAAACATCTTCCGCGGTATTCAAGGCATGAAGAAAGGAATCTCCCGCACAAAAGGCGATTCTATGGGTATGCTCGCAACCACTATTAACGCGATTGCTATCGAAAGTATGATTCAGCAGTTAGGCGGTAAGGCTAAGGTTTTGACCTCAACCTTGATGGAGCCTTACGCCGAAAGATTTTCCGCAGACAGAGCAATGAAGGCTTTGAATGACGGTTATACGGTAATTTTTTCAGGCGGGACAGGCAATCCGTTTTTCACAACCGACAGCGCAGCAGCACTCAGAGGCGTGGAAATAAAAGCCGACATATTATTAAAAGGTACGCGCGTAGACGGAATTTACGATTCAGATCCTGAAAAAAATCCTAACGCAAAGAGATTTGAAAACCTTACTTTCAAAGAAACGATAGAGAAAAACTTGAAAGTCATGGACTTAACGGCTTTTGCACTGTGTAGCGAAAACAATTTGCCGGTGATGGTTTTTGATATGACAAAGAGCGGAAACCTTGAAAAAATAATTAACGGCGAAAAAATAGGAACTTTGGTAAAATAATTGCAGGGAATTTTATAAAATTGCAATTATGGTATACGTCGATGCAGAAAAATTGAAGAATGAGATGTCAAAGGTTTTGAAGGCTCTGAAAGTCAACCAAACCTCTATTGACATTATGACGGACAGTGTGATTGAGGCCTCGCT
>JAEEXW010000467.1 GCA_016287995.1 Bacteroidales bacterium | reverse complement strand
CATCAAAATTGCGGCTTTTGTTTTTTGAAGCTCAATTTCTTCCTCAGTCTTGTTCAATTCGTCGGCAAGTTGTTTGTTTTGCTCGGTGATGATACGGTTTTCTTCAATCTGACGTTTCAACTCAACTTCTTTTTCATCGAGTTGCGCTTTTTGAATTTGAAGTTGTTCCTCTTTGATTTTGAGTTCTTTGTCTTTTTTTACGTACATTTCCCTCAAATCCAGCGTAGAACCACCTTGGTTTGACATTTTTTCCGAGAAAGTTATGTCGGCAACTGCGGCGTTTTCCGCATTGATTTCGTATTCTTTTTCTTTTCCTTCGAGCAGAAGGTTTATCATAAAGTATCTGTCGGAAGGTGCGCGGTCGGTCATAAGAAGGCTTTTGTTGGCAACCGCTATACTATATAATTGTTCGAGTTCTTCGTTGTAATGATTGTTGACAAAAAGCACGTCCGTCGGAGTGATGTCTTTAAGTTTGCGGAAGTGTTTTATGACAAGATTTCTGTCGTTAATCTTTCTTTCGGCAGCGATTTCGTTGAGAGAATTGATTTCTTCGGCCATAAAACCGTAAACTCCGATGGTAAAATCGTTCGGAGATTTAAAATTTTTCCACTCTGCGCTTTCACAACTTGTAACAATCCAATATGCTCTTAAAATTTCGGGGGCAACTTGGGCGTATGACAAAACGCCTGTTCCCGTCATTATTACGAGAACAAACAAAAATCTCATTATCAACATTTTAACTATTGATAACTGAGTATTTTTAACGTTTTTGACTGCCCTTTGCATTGTTCTTTATTAAATTAAAAGTTAGTTTCGCTACTAACAAAACAATATACATGCCAATTTTTTTCAGGTTGGAAACAGCCCTTCCAAAATTTTTGCTAAAATTATAAATTATTTTTGGAATAGTAAAGCATTATTTGCAATATTTTGCTGTTTTTTATTATTGTAAAGTTTAATTTAAATATTTAGAATTTGAAAATCAGCGTATAACCTTAAAACTTCCTAAAAAAAACTTAATGATTTTTTTTTCTGAAATAAGAGAATTAATTTTGCAGCGATTTTTTACGTAAAAAACACAAAATGACGGTTGCTATAATAATTATTTTAAGTTTAGGGTTGATATTTTCTTTTGTTTTGTTACAAAAGGGAAAAAAACGTAATTTATTGTCTTTGAGTTCGTTGCAAAGTCAAATAAGTGATTATGAAAAAAAAATTGCGGCTTTGAACTCTGAATTGGAAGTCTTAAAAAAGCAGGGCATAGATTATGAGTCTTCGCTTAGTTTTTTGAGAAGGAATATTTTAACGCCCAAAAATTATGTAAAATCTTTTTTCCCTGAATTTTTTATTTTAGAAAGGGCTCAGGACAAGGATTTTTATAAGTTTTTTAGGCAGGGTGATTATTTGCTTGCTTGCTGCGGACGCTGTGGAAATTCGGGCGTTAACGGCTTGGTTAAAAGCATTTTAAATATTGTTTTCTTGGACGAAATTTTAGAAAAGAGCGACCTTAGAAAAATTTCTTCTGGCGATATTTTGGATATGGTCAGAGAAAAATATTCGCATTTGGAAAATAATTCTTTGGACGATTCGCCGAGAATTAATTTTTCGCTTTGCATTATTAATCAAAGGGAGAGAACTTTGGAGTTTTCGGGGGCGTATTCCAATCTTTGCATCGTTAGAAAATCTTATCCGGGAACTTCGCGCAAAGAGGTTGATGTTCACGAGTTTACGGGCGACAAGATGAATTTTGCTGTCTCTTTTGGGCACAGAAAAAATTATTCCGTCCAAACGATTGAAATCGAAAAAGATGATAAAATTTACCTTCAAACCGGCACGGATTTTTCTCGTCAGATGTTTATAAAATACGCTAACGCGCCGATGAAAGAGCAGGCTCTGCTTTTTGAAAACTCTCTTGAAGGCGACTCTATGTTAATAGGTATTGCGTTGAAAGTAAAAGCGTTGAACGAAAATCAGGAAAAAGAAAATGCAGAAAAAACAAGCGGAGACTTTGGACAGCGTTCTTGACCAATATTTAAAGGTGTTGGGTTTGGACAAAAAAATTAAGGAAATGCGAGCCCTTAACGGTTGGGAAAAGACCGTCGGTCCGGTAATCGCAAAAAATACTTCTGCGATTACTTTCAAAGACGGTATTCTTGACGTAAAATTTCGCAGTCCATTGGTAAGAAACGAGGTAAAAATGCACAAAACAGTGATAATCGGACGTTTAAACGAGATTGTCGGTGAGGATTTTATCACGGATTTGAAAATACGGTGATGTTTCCTTGGTGCTGTACGCCGTTTTTTTCCATGACGAAGAAATAAACGCCGTCTTTAATTCCGTCAGCCGTCCAGTC
>JAEEXW010000038.1 GCA_016287995.1 Bacteroidales bacterium | reverse complement strand
CCAAAATCAGTATATGGGTTGAAATATTTTGACATAATATTTTTCAGACTAAAAAGTTTCGCCGCAAAAATAATCTTTTTTTGTTAAAACAGCAAAAAAATTACCCGTTCATCAAGTTGCACATATAAACTATTGTTCCAAATAAGCCCTTGCGATTTTTATTTCACCGTAAGAGAATTTATTTCCGCTGACGATTTCCTTGTCGGTAAGATTAGGATATTTGCGGATAAAGCCCGCAAGTTCTTCCAAACGCTCAGCCGAAATAAGGCTTTCGGCTGAAACCTCACCGCTTACAACGTATTTTGCCAAATGACCCAAAACCGTTTCAACGGAGATTTTTCTGTCCTGAGAAATCCTCTGAACACTCCTGCCGTTAAGATAGAGCCTCAAAGTTTTTTCCTGTGTTGACAGACTTTCGTATTCAGCATCTTCGAGTTCCTTTTGCGGAATGTCTTCTCCCGAATTTTTCAAAACCGTCAAAATGTCTTTCGCATATTTTTTTGCCTTGCCGCCCATACCTTTTATCGCAAGCAGAGCAGCCGTCGTATGCGGTTTTTTGTTAGCAATCTCTTGAAGCGTTTTTGTTGAAATGATTTCTCTTTCTTCAACATTGTAATTATCAGCAACTTGTTCTCTCCACTTAACAAGCGCGGAAAAATGTTTTGAACCTTTTTCTTTCGGTGCGACGGCTTTTTTAACATTTTTCAAACCGTCAGGCATCGAAAGTTTCGCCTTTTGAGAATAATACGAAGTTACAGAAAACTCGTCTTTGCAAAAGTCCAAAACCGCTTTTTTGAAATTGTAAATAAAAAGCATGTTTTGAGTTGCCTCAGCAATTTTTTCCAATTTTGTTTTGTCGTCTGAGACAAAATCGTAACTTTCTATTCCGCTGTCCAACAACGTTTTACATTTGTCCAAATAATACAAACAACCATTGCGGATTCTTGATAAAAGGGTTTCATCTTGGTCGATGTTTTCAGATAGTGCGTATTTTGAACGGATAAACCTCAAAAACTTTTCTGAGACAACGACAAAATTTTCATAAACCAGAGAATCCAAACCTTTTATAGTTTTGTAATTACCAAAAACCGAGCCACCCGCCATATCCAATTGCCGTTGAAGTGCTTTTAATGCGTTAAAAAGCGGCATAAAATCAAACAAATCGCCTACCGTGTCAAAAAAATAATCCCTTTTGTCGCGAATTAATAGCGTGTTGTCGGGCGTTTTCTGCTCAACGGTTCTCGAAAAAGAATTAACCGTTGCATCGTATATCAAATCCCTGATTGCCAACGGTTTCAACAATATCAGACCTTCCAACGTTCTACACCTTGATAAGGCAACATAAACTTGTCCGTGCGCAAAACTATTAGAAGCGTCAATCATCACTTTGTCAAAAGTTAACCCCTGACTTTTGTGAATGGTAACAGCCCAAGCCGTTTTCAAAGGAATCTGTTTAAAAACCCCCGCAACCTCTTCCGTGATTTCTTTTGTTTTTTCGTCAACGGAATATTTCATATTTTCCCAAGCCAACGGATTGACGGTGATTTCAAAATCGTCGCCCTTACATTTTACCTTTACCGCGCCGTCTTCAAAGCCGGTAATTCTGCCGATTTTGCCGTTATAAAAGGCTTTTGCCTGCGACGGGTCGTTTTTTAAAAACATTACAACGGAATCTTTTTTCAAAGTTAGTTTTTTTTCCACGGGATAAGCAGACTCAGGAAAGTCGCCCTCAACCTCCGCCGTAAAAGTTTGTATAGGCGTATCAAGTGCCAAAAGATGCGTTTGATTAATTCTATCCGCTTGATTATTAGTAGTAACAAGTGTTACGATGTCATCTCCCTCCGGCGGCTTAAAACCGGGACGATATTGGGCGTTAAGTTTTTCAATCGTAGTTTGACTTGCCTTTGAATCGCGGATTTCGTTCAAGATAGAAATAAACGTTCCGTCTGTCTGACGGAAAACTTCGTTAAGTTCTATGCAAACATAATTCGTTTGTTGCCAAGCCTTTGACCCGAAAAAATAAAACGTATCGTAATACGGTCGCAAGATTTCCGCATCTTCCGGCGTTACAACAGGCGAGAGTTGCTGCATATCGCCGATTAAAAGCATTTGAACCCCGCCAAAAGGTTTGTCGCTGTTTCTGTAACGTCTCAAAACCATGTCAACAGAATCTAAAAGGTCGGCCCTGACCATAGAAATCTCATCAATGACAAGCAATTCCAAAGAGCGGATAATGTCGATTTTCATTTTCTGAAAATTGAATTTACGGCTTTCCTTCCGCGACATTCCCGGAATCTGCGGTCCAAAAGGTAATTGAAAAAACGAATGGAGAGTTACTCCGCCTGCATTAACAGCCGCAACACCCGTCGGCGAAGTAACAACCATACGTTTAGGCGATTGCCGCTTCAACTCTTTCAAAAAAGTAGTTTTACCGGTACCCGCCTTGCCGGTCAGAAAAACATTTCTGCCTGTATAAAAAAGGTAATTGAACGCTAATTCTAATCTTTCGTTTAACTTGAAACCGCCCATTTTTTAATCCAAAATTTTACTTGCAATATCCGCCATACGGCTTCTTTCGCCGTGAACAAGGTTGATATGCGCGAAAAAATCCTGTCCTTTCATCTTATCGGCAAGATAAGAAAGACCGTTGGAGCGCAAATCCAAAAACGGTGAGTCAATCTGCTCAACATCGCCAGTAAAGACAATTTTCGTGCCGTCCCCCGCCCTTGTTATGATGGTCTTAACTTCGTGAGGAGTAAGGTTTTGCGCTTCGTCAACAATAAAAAACGAACTGTTGAGACTACGACCTCTAATGTATGCCAAAGGCGAAACCAAAAGTTTTTCCTCTTTCACCATTTTGTCAATGTTTTGGGAATTTTTGGAATTAAGACCAAGAGTAGTTTTTATGACGTTGAGGTTATCGAAAAGCGGCTGCATATAAGGATTGATTTTTTGCTTTTCGTTGCCCGGAAGATAGCCTAAATCCTTGTTTCCAAGAGGGACAATCGGTCGCGAAAGAAAAATCTGCATAAACTGTTTTTCTTGCTCCAAAGCCGCTGCAAGTGCCAAAAGTGTTTTTCCCGTACCGGCTTTTCCCGTTATGGTAACAAGCGTAATTTCCGGACGCATAAGAGCGTCAAACACAAAAGACTGCTCGGCATTTCTGGGCATTATACCGCTTAAACGATGCTTTACAACTTTACAGATTTTGTTGTCCTGCTTGCTGAAAAAGCACATCGCGTTGGTCTTTTCGTCACCGAGAAGAAAATACTCGTTAGGCGAGAGTTCAGCCTGAATACCACTCTGAGCCAAATCCACAGAACCGTCACGGTAAATTTTTGAAACAATTTCGCCCGAAGGCTCTTCTATAAGCCTTACACCTTGAAAAAGTCTCTCGGTGTTTTCTACCTTGCCGGTTTTATAGTCCTGAGCCTCAATGCCTAAGGCACGGGATTTCATTCTAAGGTTGATGTCCTGAGAGACAAGAATAACATTTTTGTCGGGATAAGTTGCTTTTTCCCAAACCGCCACTGCAAGAATCTTGTGGTCAGGAATCGGTTCGGAAAACGAAAGTTGCATTTCCTTTGAAAATGATTTGCCGCTGGTAATAAAAAGTTGTCCCCTGCCCTCTCCAAGAGGTATTCCCTTACTCATATCGGTATAATTTTCGGTAAGGGAATCGAGTGTTCTCATAAACTCGCGGGCGTTGAGATTGATTGTATCGTTGCCTTTTTTGAACTTGTCCAACTCTTCCAAAACAACAATAGGAACAATCAAATCATTCTCCTCAAAATTGTATATACTCCTGAAATCGTGCAAGATAACGTTAGTATCAAGCACAAATGTTTTTTTGTTTGCACTCATAATTCATTAAGATTTTAAGGTTGAAAACTTCAAGTCTCAAATATAAAATCTTTTTTTCAAACAAAAAAAAATTTTTTTTACTTTATCGCTTTTGCTACTTGTGTTGCGATTGCTTTCATGCCTTTGGCAGTAGGGTGTCCCCAACGCTTTTCGATGTTTTCAAGTTGAATATATTTTATGCCGTAATGTTTGCAAATTGAAACAGTGGACTCCACTATGTCGCTTCTGAGTTCGCTGTTAATAATAAAATAAATGTCAACATTAGGCAATCTTGAAAGTGCATCTTCCAAAAGTTTTGCAAGAGCAGGACGATAAAAATAAAGGTCGCCGCGCTTAAAATCCGAATATTGATACTCTCCCGTTTTAACACCTGCCCAACTATCGTTAGTACAGCCGAAAATCAGCAGAATGTCTGGACTTCCAACCCTTGGCAAACGTGTTATAAAAGAGCGCGGTGAATAGTCATCATCATTATAACCAGTGTAAGAAATTGTTGCACCGCTATAAGATTCGTTTTTTTCCAAAAGATAACCGCCGTCTTTGATAAGTTGCCACCACCAGGTCTGACGGACACTCAGGACATCTGAACGCGAAGTGTCAATTTTTTGAAAATACCAAGGCTCGTTACCTTCGGGAATGTAGCCTTCAAATGTCGAATAAGAATCACCAAGAACCGAAATTCTCTGTTTAGTTTGAGCCGAAAGCGTCTGAAAAATTAAGCACGCAGGCAATAATAAAGTCAAAAATTTTTTCATATCTCTGTAATTTTTTTTAACGCCCGAAATTACAAAAAAATTTGTAAAACAGAATTTTTTTCATAAATTTGTAGCCAAAAAAATAAAAATATAAAAAGAATTTCACCTTGAAAAATTTTTTTTTACCGCTATTATTGCTATTTTCTTTAACAGCGGTTGTAAAAGCACAAGATAATTTTGCCGAAAATTATTTGGTTTCGTATATCAC
Organism: Bacteroidales bacterium; assembly: GCA_016287995.1. GTDB lineage: Bacteria > Bacteroidota > Bacteroidia > Bacteroidales > UBA3824 > UBA3824. Next base: position 8,161 of record JAEEXW010000038.1, on the reverse strand, counting down.
TGTCAATAACGGGCTCACAAATAATTTCACGGACGGAATATACAAAGACAGCCGAGGTTTTTTATGGATTTCTACCGTCGGCGGAGGACTTTTGCGCTATGACGGCTACACTTTTACGGCTTTTAACAACCGAAGCGCATACCCGTTAAAAAGCAATTTCATAATGGACGTTGTTGAAGACAATTTCCACAGGCTTTGGATTGCCTCCGAAAGCGGTATTGATATTATGGAACTTAAAAATTACAAAAAAAGTCCAGTCCTAAAAGAAGACGATACGTTATCAAATATTTTCAATACGCCGACAATAAAACTGCTAAAAGACTCAGGCGGCAACATTTGGGCTTCAACTTACACCTCCATAATAAAATTTGATTTTGACAGCGAAGGTAATATCGTAAGAGTAAGCACTTTGCGCAAAGATACAAAAGTCTCAGTCCCGATAACATCAATTTATGAATTTGATTCTCAAATGCTTGCGGGAATCGGTAACGTTGTTTCAAAAATCACCGTTACCGACAGAGGCGAACTTGTTGCCGTACCGTTTTCAAACCTCTTAAAACTTGACTGCACTAATATAAAATGTATGGTCAAAAAAGAAAACGAACTATGGATTGGCACCGATGATGGGCTTGTAAGATTTGACCCTTCAAGCGAAAAACTGAAAACTTACACTCATTTAGAAAGTGAACCTTATTCCCTGAGCCAAAACTTGATTTCCGATTTGAAAGTTTCAAAAGACGGTGTTTTGATTGCTGCAACGCTCAAAGGCTTAAACTTTTACGACCCGCTTATTGACGGTTTCAAGCACATCTGTCAAACCGACCAAGAAACAGATTTTAAGTCGCTTAACTGCGATTTTGTTAACACGATACTCTGCGATGACAAAATCCTGTGGATAGGTACAGAGCGCGGCGGTCTCAACAAAATGATAAAACCGATACTCTCCGTCAAAAATTATCAACACTCTCCTAATGACAAAAACTCAATTTCAAAAGGTTGCGTCAATTCCGTTTTTATGGACAAAGACGAAAATCTTTGGGTCGGAGTTATCGAAGGCGGTCTTAACTTGAAAGAAAAAAATTCCAACGTTTTTCAACATTTTACCGTAAAAGACGGACTTTCGCACAATTCGGTAAGTTATATTTCAGAAATTGACTCCAATACACTTTTGCTCGGCACTTGGGGACACGGACTCACGATTTTTGACAAGAAACAAAAACGCGGAATCAAAACCATCGACCCCGAAACTCTTGAAGAAAACTTAACACATGGAATCAACATTCATTTTACGGGCGTTGCAATAAAAGATACAATCAACAACGGCTTTTGGATAGGCTCTACGGGCGGACTTTTTTTCTTCAACCACCTAACTGGCGAGTTTACGGACTTTTTCCCGAAAGACATTAGAAGGCGTATTGCGGGCTGTTTGGGCGCAACAATCACAAAAGACGGACGTCTCTTAATTGGTACGACAGCCGGACTTATGATTATAGATTTGCACACTGTCAGAAGCAAAATTCTGAATTACAGTATGAAAAGTCCCGAACCCTACAACCACGAAACGGATTTTTTGAAGAAAATCACTTACATTACGCAGGCCTCTAACGGTGCAATTTATTTTGGCACCGACGGTTACGGAATTGTAAAATACGAAGACAGGAAATACACTTTCATAACCACCGACAACGCTCTTGCAAACGACATTGTATGCCTTATCGCCCAAGACGACAACGGACTTATCTGGGCAGCAACAACAAACGGACTTAGTTGTTATTCTCCTAACAGTCAAAGAATTAACAACTATTACAAACATGAAGGTCTTTGCGACAACCAGTTTTTCTGGAACGGCTCATTCAAAAATCCCTTCAACAATCATATTTTTTTCGGTAGCATGCATGGTCTTATTGAAATTGACCCTGAACGTTACAACCACACCCCGACTTTCAACAAAGTGTTTTTAACGGGCTTGAAAGTCAACGACAACTACGTTCTTGAAGGCGACGGCGAATATCTAAAAAGCGACATTACCACCGCCTCCGACATTTACATTCACGAAAAAGACAACACTATATTGTTTGAATTTTCCGCACTCGACTACCATTGGCCTGAGGCTATCGTATATCAGTATAAATTAGAGGGTTACGACAACGATTGGAAAACCGACAAACGCCACCGCAGAGCAGCGCTTTACTCCAATCTTACGCCCGGAACTTACACTTTTTGCGTAAGATGTGCAACCGGTCAAGGTGATTTTTCGCAGCCCACACGCGTAAAACTCCACGTTGCGAGGTATTTTTACAAACAGTGGTGGTTTATGGTTTTGGTCTCAATAGTAATTTTGATGTTAATAAATCTGTTCATCCGCTGGCGGGTAGAAACCTTAAAACGCCAAAAAGCACAACTTGAAAACGAAGTCAACAAACGAACTTCCGCTTTGGAAAGCAAGTCTGAGGAACTCTCGCGTCAAAACGAAATACTTTTCAGCCAAAACGAAGAGATTTCGCGACAGAAAAACCAAATGGAAAAAATGACGCGTAAAATTCAGGAACTCACCGTTGACAAACTTGCGTTTTTTACCAACATAACACACGAGTTCAGAACGCCTTTGACCCTGATAATCGGACCAATAGAACGCGCTCTGAAACTCTCTACAAACCCGAAAGTTATTGAGCAATTGAACTTTGTCCACAACAATTCTAAACACTTGCTCTCACTTGTAAACCAACTTATGGACTTCCGCAAAGTAGAGACAGGCAATATGCCTATTTCTTTGCAGCCCGGAAATTTTTCAAGTTTTGTTGACGATGTTTTGCTGCCTTTCAAAGCGCTGGCAGCCGAAAACAAAATCACTATCAACAATTTCCAACATTTGAAAAATCCGTTTATTATGTTTGACCGTGAGGCGATGACCAAGATTTTGACAAACCTTGTAAGCAACGCTTTGAAATTTTCGCCGCCCGATACCTCGGTCAACGTCTACGCGGCAGCCCTCGAAAAAGCACAAAAAGTTTATATTTCGGTTTCAGACCAAGGCAAAGGCATAATAAAAGAAGACATAGAAAAAATCTTCAACTCGTTTTATCAGTCTAAAAATCAGGAAGATATAAACGCAGATTTTCAGCAAGGAACGGGCATAGGGCTTTACGTCTGCAAAAGGCTTGCAAACCTTTTGGGCGGCGACATTTTCGCTAAAAACAACCGAAAAAAAGGCGCAAGTTTTAGAATGACGATTCCTCTTTCGCTCATTCAGACCGAAGAAATCGCGCCCGCAAGCGGCATCATCGAAGGCATTTCTGTCAACGAATACGACGATGAAATTGACGATTCGCTGCCGGAGGATTTTTCGTACCGTCTCAGCGTTTTGGTTGTGGAAGACAATGCTGAAATGCGGCATTATATCCGTTCAATTTTGAGCGACACATACACGGTAGTTGAAGCGTCAGACGGCAAAAACGCTTTACAAGTACTTAAAACACAAACAGTTGATTTAATTCTCTCTGACCTTATGATGCCGGAGATGAACGGTCTTCAACTCGCAAAGGTTGTTAAGGCTGACATAAATATTTCGCACATTCCGATTATAATTTTAACGGCTAAAACCTCCCGCGATTCGCAGTTAGAAAGTTTTCGTTCGGGTGTTGACGATTACGTTACAAAGCCTTTTGACGAAGCAGTTTTGAAAGCAAAAATTCTTTCGCTGATAGAAAACCGCAAAAAATACCGCGAGCGTTTTAAGTCCGACATGGACATCGAAAGTCTTAATATTTCGGAAGACTCGGCTGACAAAAAACTCTTGGACAAGGCAATGAAAATTGTAAAAGAAAAGTATAAGGATTCTGGTTTTGACATTACGGAACTTTCAGAGTCTCTGTCAATTACAAAATCTGTTCTGAACAAAAAACTTCAAGCCCTTACCAAGCAAAGTGCAAACCAGTTTATAAGGAATTATAGGCTAAAAATTGCGCACGATTTAATCATCAAAAACAAAATCACGCACAATATGAACATTTCCGAAATTGCATGGGAAGTCGGTTTCAATGACCCGAAATATTTTACAAGATGTTTTACCAAACATTTCGGAGTAACGCCGTCATCTGTCGGAGAAGAAAAATAAGCGGGAAAATTGTATTTTTTTAGCAAAAAAAATTTGCAAAACCGGTAATTTGTTTTTACATTTGCCATTATAAAAATACACTATTGAAAATGAAAGTTTTAGGCGTAATTCCGGCGCGGTTTAAGTCAACGCGCTTTCCGGGCAAACCTTTGGCGATGATTGGTTCAAAACCTATGATTCAAAGGGTTTATGAGCAAGCAACAAAGGCTTTTGATGATGTAGTTGTAGCCACAGACGATGAAAAAATCTTCAACAAAGTTCATCAGTTTGGCGGCAAAGCGGTTATGACAAGTGAAAATCATCAGTCAGGCACCGACCGCACTGAGGAGGCAGCAGAAAAATATCAGAAAAACACTGCCAAAACATTTGACGTTGTTATCAACATTCAAGGCGATGAACCTTTTATCAGACCAGAGCAGTTAAAACAACTCGCCGCAACCTTTGAAGACGAAAGCGTTCAAATAGCAACCCTCGTAAAAAAAATTGAAACAGAAGAAGAACTTTTCAACGAAAACGCTGTAAAAGTTGTGAAAAACGCCCAAAACGAAGCCTTATATTTTTCAAGGTTTCCGTTGCCGTTTATGCGCGGTGAAGAGAAACGAGATTGGGTAAAAAAGCACACTTATTTCAAACATATCGGCGTATACGCATACAGATACAATGTTTTGCAAAAAGTTACAAAACTTCCGCAAAGCAGTCTCGAACTCTCGGAAAAACTTGAACAAAACCGCTGGTTGGAAAACGGTTACAAAATAAAAGTTTCTGAAACTGATTTTCAAAGTCTTGCAGTAGATACGCCGGAAGATTTGGAAAAAATCATCACAACGATGCATCCGGATTGATTTTGTTTTTGGTACATTTTTTGTACTAAACGTTAAAAATCGTTAGGAAAAATGAAAAGAATCATAAAATATTTATCCGCTTTTTGTGTTGCGGTCTTGCCTCTTTGTTCTTTCGGACAAGACAGAGACGATATTCCCGGCACGGCGGCAGTATATGATGAAGATTTTAGAATCGTAAATCAATACTGCAATCGTCCGTATGCCGAGTTGTATCCTAATCCGCTCGTGGGCAACACTCTGAAAATCAAGTCAAGCGGCATTATCAAAAGCGTTGAAATAAAAAACATTATCGGTCAGTGCATTTTGGCAGAGGTCAACAAATATTCCGTCAGCGACGACATAGTACTGAAAATTGAGAAAAAAGAACCCGGAATTTACAGCGCAAAAATCACTTTCGAAGACAATATTGTTGTAATTAAAAAGTTGATTATTAGATAAATAACCGTCAAAAAGCAAAAAAAGCAAAAAAAAATTTTGAGTTTTGTTGCCTAATTGTTAATTTTGCGCAGAAATATTAAAAAGAATCATCTTATCGGGGGCGGTTTCGCGCCTTCTATAAATCAATCTAATATAAAAATATGTACGATATACTTGAATTGAACAGCAAATTAGTTCCCGAATTGCGGGAAATCGCTAAAACATTGAATATAACAAGAGCGGAAACTTATAAAAAACAGGATTTAATCTACAAAATCCTTGACGAACAAGCAATTAACAATGCAAGCGCATCAACAAGAAAAGATGACGTAAAACCCGTTCAAATCCCGGAAAATAAACCGGCAAACACAAAACCGACACCCAAAACGGCTGTTCCGGAAACGGCAGCGCAACCCTCTGAAAACACAGAAGAAACTACCTCAGATAACAAACCGAAAGAAAAACGCCGCAGATTAGTGGTTACAAAAAAAACTTCTGAACCCGTAACAAGTTCTTCTCAGGTAAAAGAGACCGAACCACGGGAGACACAACCTCAACAAACAAAACCCCAGCCAAAACCGCAACCCCAACAAGAGGAAATCCCCGTTCAACCTATCAACACTCAGGCTGACCAACCGCAGCAAGCAAAACAGGAAGAACAAGAGGAGCAACCACAATATCAAGAAGATAACCGGAAAGTATCAATTTATGATGCTGACGGGGTAATTACAAATCAAGGCGTTTTGGAGGTTATGCCCGACGGCTACGGATTTTTAAGAAGTGCGGACTTCAATTATTTCAACTCGCCGGACGATATTTACGTTTCGCAATCGCAGATAAAACTTTTCGGCTTGAAAACTGGAGATACCGTAAAAGGCTCTATCCGTCCCCCGAAAGAAACAGAAAAATATTTCCCGCTTATTAAAGTATTGGAAATCAACGGCAGAACGCCCGATTTTATCCGCGACAGAATCAATTTTGACTCTCTTACGCCGCTATTCCCTGACGAAAAATTCAACCTCACGGGCAATGGTCATGAAAAAAATATTTCTTGCAGAATCGTTGATATGTTTACCCCGATAGGAAAAGGTCAGAGGGGACTTATCGTTGCTCAGCCAAAAACAGGTAAAACCATTCTCTTAAAAGACATCGCTAATTCAATCGCCGACAATCACCCTGAGGTCTACTTAATCGTTCTCTTGATTGACGAGCGTCCCGAAGAAGTAACGGATATGAAACGCAGCGTAAAAGCCGAGGTTATTTCTTCAACCTTTGACGAGCCCGCCGACAAGCACGTAAAAGTTGCAAACATGGTGCTCGAAAAAGCAAAACGAATGGTAGAATGTGGACACGATGTTGTAATTCTGCTTGACTCAATAACAAGGCTTGCAAGGGCATATAACACGGTTCAACCCGCTTCGGGAAAGGTTTTGACCGGTGGTGTGGACGCTAACGCACTTCACAAACCAAAAAGATTTTTCGGTGCTGCCCGTAATATCGAAAACGGCGGCTCGCTGACAATCATCGCAACCGCTTTGATTGATACCGGTTCAAGAATGGACGACGTGATTTTCGAGGAGTTCAAAGGCACCGGCAACATGGAATTGCAACTTGACAGAAAACTCTCAAACAAGAGAATTTTCCCGTCAATAGACATAAACGCTTCAAGCACTCGCCGCGACGATTTGCTCATAGACAAACAAATGCTCGACATTATCTGGGATTTGCGCAAAAAACAACTTTCGGAGCGCAACTCGGTTGAAGCAATGCAATATTTACTCAAAGAAATGGAAGGCTCTGTAAACAACGAAATGTTCCTTTTCCAAGTTCAGAAAGAACTCGAAGTGGACAACAACGTTTATTACTCCAACCATTCGGAACCGGTTGAAAGACCGAAACGTCCGAGGATTTATCCTGAGGACGACGAGGACGATTATTAGAGAAAAAAATGAAATGGGTGTTTTTAGTTTCAGCCGTAACAGTTGTTTTTTTTCTTCTGTCGTATTATTTTAAAGACACAAATAAAGAGAAAAAAAGCAGCAAAAAAAACGGCAGTTGTAAAGAAGAATTTGTCTCCGCCGCCATGAAAATACTCGGCGGCGGAAAATGCGGGAGGATTACAAACCTGATTTTTTCCGCACAGATTCCCCATGAGGTCATAACAGAAAACATCTCCGGCGGCATAGCCCTATGGACTTCTGACGGAGACGTTTTTTACGGAGGCAGGGAAAAAATCAGTCTCTCAGACTGTGAAAACATGTTCAAAGACATGCCGTTTTCCGAAATTGACCTTTCGGGCTTTGACACCAAAAACGTCCGGAACATGTCCGGAATGTTTTCCGGCTGCAAGGAACTTACTTCGGTATATTTCGGAGAACAGTTTTCGACGGAAAACGTTACGGATTTTTCGTCAATGTTCGAGGGCTGCGAAACGCTGAGTTTCCTTGACCTTTCGGGCTTTAAGACAGAAAAACTTGAAAACACTGAAAGAATGTTTGCCGGCTGCAAAAATCTTTCATCACTCAATTTGGAGAGTTTTGACGTAAGACAGTTGAAACACTCCGCAGGAATGTTTGAGGACTGTCAGATTCTCAAAAAAGTTATTAACCCATCAAAAGGCGAATTAAAATTATGAAATTCGGTTTCGACAACGACAAATATTTAAAAATACAGTCGCAGCACATCAAAGAAAGAATCAACCGTTTCGGCGACAAACTTTATTTGGAGTTCGGCGGCAAACTTTTCGACGATTACCACGCAAGCAGGGTTTTGCCGGGATTTCAGCCCG
>JAEEXW010000466.1 GCA_016287995.1 Bacteroidales bacterium | reverse complement strand
ATCCGTTGCAAGAGTTTATCCCATTGTGTCATATAGCCAACGTTTTATATTATGGTTGCAAATGTAAACGTTTTTCTGTTATAATTATAAAAATAAAGTAGGAGAAAAACAAAGTAATTTCCCTTCTACTTTATTTTTCTCCTGCTCGATTATTTTTTCTTCGTCAAATACCCTTTTGAAAATCCGTCGTCACCGCCGTCAATTATTGCTAAATCACAGCCGTGTCTGTAATATATATTTTCATTTTCGTGCGTATATTTTGTACCTTGGCCGCCAGTCAGCATTAAACAACCGAGGAACATTGGTCTTCCGTAACAATAATTCGCAACTGAACGTGTAGTCCATTTGTCGCTGACATATATTGTTGTTAAACTATAACATGCGTTAAACATAGATTCCATCGACCTTACATTTTTCGTATCAAAACTACTCAAATCAAGAGTTTTAAGGCTTCTACAACCGTTGAACATGTGATTCATGTCTGTAACAGCCTCCGTATTCAAGTATTGAAGATTGACAATTTCCGTAAGATTCGTAAAGTCGCCAAACCAATACTCGCATGAGGACGTATAATTATAATTCATCATCGATTCGTCAAAAACAACTTTCGTAACATTCTGCCTAAAAGGATTGTCAAAACCGACTAAGGAAAAATAATTTGCGCAGGCGTTTTGAGGTAATTGGTCATTGTAGTAAAATGTCAATACACCGTTATCAAATACGACATACGGACGGTTGTCATAAGCAATAACGTTCAATACGACGGGTTTTTCACCTTTGCGCGTAAAAACTCCCGGTGCCGATACTCCGCCGTCAATTTTAGCATATTTATAATCATTGCAAGAAGCCCAATTGTCGGGGAAAATGAATTTTGTGCCTTTGCTGCCGCATAATTTAAAACAATATTGAAATAAGCGATTGAGACCGCACTCTTCAACTGTTATTAACTTAGTGCTGCCATCCAGATTTTCCAACTCCATTTCCTTAACATTCAATTCTTCCGCTTTTTTGGTGTTCCACTTGTCCGCCGCAAAAATAGTCGTAAGGTTGACACAACCGGAAAACAACTCCTCCATATTTGCAACATTCCTGGTGTCAAAGCCGCTCAAATCAATAGTAGTTAAACTGATACAGTTTTTAAACATCTTTGTCATGTCTTTAACTTCATCGGTTTTTAAGTTTTCGATACCCGAAAATTCTGTTACGGATGCAAAATTTTCGAACCAACCAGCCGTGGTTTTCGGCTTGTATTTAGCAAAAGATTTGTCAAAAAACACCTTTTTTACATCTTTTGCAACGGAATTCCAATGAGGTAAAACAATGGAATTTGCATTATGTTTGTCATCATAATACAACGTAAGCGTACCGTTTTTCAAAACAGCATACGGCTGTACGCCTTTGAGTAGCGGCTCGCCTTTTTTCGTAAGTAATCCGGGGGCATTATCGCCGCCGTCGATTACGGCATATTTATAACTGGATTCCTTTTTTCCAAAGTCATACAGAGTACCTTTGCCGCCGCGAAGTTTGTAGTTGTTGTCAAATATTGGAGCGGGAGCATCCGGGTCGTCGCCATTGTCATGCGGAACGTTAGAAATGGTCCATTTGTCTGAGACAAAAATAGTTTCCAAATTGTAACAGCCAGAAAACATTCCCCCCATACACGTGACTTTTTTGGTATCAAAACCGCTGAGGTCGAGAGATGCAAGATTGTCGCAGTGCCAAAACATATTGCACATGTTTGTAACACTTTCCGTATTGATGTTTTCAAGTCCTGTAATGGATTCAACACTCAAGTCGCGAAACCACTCCTCGCATGAAGTCGGTTTGAACTTAGCAAAAGACTTGTCAATCACGATGCTTTTGGCGGCATACAAGAAACACGCCTGAGATAAACCTTCATTATTCGCAAAATTTATCCCGTCCTTTTCAGGAGTGGAAAGATCAAACGCACCTTCGGGCAGTTTGTCAGCATAGCCGATGGTTAGCGTTCTCGACGCTATGTCGTAAGTTGCATACGGCACTTGCGCAATACAATTTTGCATAAAGCAAAATGTCAGCATCGCAAAAAGTAATAGAGAAACTTTTTTCATGTCTTTAATAGATTTATTTGTTATTCGTCGGCAAAAGTAATTAAAATATTCAAAAAAGAATAATAAAAGTTATTTTTTTTGTCATATTTCCTCGTGCCCGAATAGCGAATCTGATAAAGTGTGGCTTAAAAAACTACTTTTTTTTTCTCCTTCTTGATTGACCTCTCAGACAATTAGAATCCGTTTCCCGTCCACTTAATCACCTTGTGCGTTTGGCTCTTCTCGTCCCAATATTCGAGGTCGCGTCCCTCCTTGGGAAGATTGACGTAGTCGGT
>JAEEXW010000465.1 GCA_016287995.1 Bacteroidales bacterium | reverse complement strand
ACCGTCAAACAGACTGACTGTTTGAGCCACAAGTACCTCATCCAAATGACACGCGCCATGCCAAACACGGTATTTTTCGTTAACCCCTACATGACACATCTGAACCGGCAAAAAATATTCAATAACCGGCTGCCAAACACCGCGCTGATAAACATCATTATCTATTTTAAAAACTACTGATTCACTATTTTCATACACAATTTTGTAAAGTCCGGGATTTGTAACAGAAGAAAAATCAAACGTCAAATAATTGTAACGCAAAAACTTACCCCAAGTTGTAGGTTTTTGGCTAAAAACAATTTCTTCGTTATTAGCAGTAATTTTTACAAGTTTTGCCTCAGACGAAAAATTGTCGCGAATATCGGTTTCGATAACTGCGCGTTTTGGTTGTGAGGGCAAATAGCCTATTTGCGAGGTCTGAATCACGGGAGCATAACGCCAATCACTAACAGTTTCAGGAGTAATTTTCCACTTTAAGACATCACCTTTTTTGCCGACGGGAAGTTCGCTGCGGAGTACAAACCAACCATTGTTATGATTCATTCTTCCGTCATAAAGTTTTAAAACTGCTGACGGCGATTCTACTGTGATTTTCTTGTACTTATCGTTAGGACAAAGAACAAAAACATTACCTTCGGCGTAAGGCTTAGCAACTATGTCATCGGCAATTAGCGGACTATAACCACTACCCGTAAATTTTTGTAAATCAACTGTTGAACCGTTTTTGCCTTCAAAATTTCCCTTATACTTAAAATTACTTTGAGAAATTTCAAGCGGAGCATTAGGCTGCTGAGGAAAAATTCCCGATTTATCGTCCATCAACCAAGGCTCACCAAATAATTCGCCGGGAAAAAATTCAAGATTAAAACCAACTTTTCCCCTATATTTTTCGGGAATAGGCGTATCTATGTTGACAGTAACTTCTATCGCCTTACCAGCCGCTTTGGTCTCCACAGTGTAATAAAACGCCAAATCAGGATAAACCATCGGGTTAAAACCTTTTAAATGACGACTCGTATCAGGGAAACACATTTTGGCAGAAATAACATTGTCCAAAACTTTGCGGTCAACTTTTTTCGGTACGGGCTGCCACTGACCGGGCGTTGGTTCAAGCCTAAGGTCGCCGTTTGTGGCTAAACGTTTGCCGTTCATAATGATACAAACACCGCCTTGATGTCCCTCCGGATAATAATCATCAAAACAAGCCACATCAACTCCGTAATTATTGAAACAGCCCGCTTCATTTATTTTAAATTCCTGCGCATTGGAAATAAAGCAGTTGAGCATTAATGCCGAAACTGTCGTAAACAAAATCTTTTTCATAATATCAGCAAATATTAGTTTTTGAATTTTCCTGTTTCAAGAGCCCGTGCATATACTAAAACCACTGCAAAGCATATAACAGGCACGATATACGACATATTAATACCGGCTGCATCAGAAATAAGCCCTTGCAACGGTGTGATAACCGCACCGCCTAAGATTGCCATTATCAAACCCGAAGCCCCGATTTTTGAATCACTGCCGACATTTTCGAGTGCAAGTCCGTAAATTGTAGGAAACATCAACGACATAAAAAAACTTATTCCCGTAAGAGCAAGTATACAGTAAATGCCTGAATCAGCAGTAAATACAACTATCAAACATAAAAACAGCGCAAAAGCAGCAGAGAACATCAGAAGTTTTGACGGACGATACCATTTCATCAGCCATGTAAAAAGAAACCTCGCTCCACTGAAACAGAAAATTCCCGCTAAATAATATGTAGCGGCATCGGCTTCAAGAATACCGAGTTCCTGCATTACAATTCTAATTGTAAACGACCAGACACCGATTTGCGCACCTTCGTAAAAAAACAAAGTTACAACCCCAAAAACATACCGCTTATTTTTTAAAAGTCTTGAAAACGCAGCTTTTACACTATCCTTGCTATCATCACCGCCTTCGGGCATTTTTACCAAGAACATTATTACCATAACAGCCAGCAAAACAAAACCGAGTGTCATATAAGTTCCCGTAACGGCATTTAATTCGTGCTGTTGAACGGCTGCAAGGTCAGCCTCAGTCATAGCGGCTCGGTCGGCAGCAGAGGCACTATTAAGTTCTGAAAGAATAAAAAACTGACTCAACAAAATACCGGTTATGCAACCTATCGGATTGAATGACTGTGCTATATTAAGCCGTCGTGTTGCAGTCTCTTTCGTACCCATAGAGAGAATGTACGGATTAGCCGCAGTTTCCAAAATTGAACACCCGCCAGCAAGTACATATATTGCAACAAGATAAAAAGCATAAGATGCAGTCTCCGCTGCCGGAAAAAACAATATTGCACCAACTGAATAAAGCAAAAGTCCAAGCAAAACGCCGCTTTTATAGTTG
>JAEEXW010000464.1 GCA_016287995.1 Bacteroidales bacterium | reverse complement strand
CCGACCGGAAATTTTTAAAACCTTTTTGTCATCTAAATAAGAAAACTTTATCAACGAAAAACCGCCTTTTTGATAATTCAGATTGTCGCCCTCATCTTCGTAAAGCGTAAATGTGCCGTCAGAACCCTCAAAAACGCGGATTTCTAAATCGCCGTTTGCTTTTTCGTCAGCGTACTGACCAACTTCTCCAAGCGGCAAAATTGCGCCTTGCTTTATAAAAAGCGGCATTTTTTCTATCGGAGCCTCAACAATAACAGTCTGTCCGCCTTGATAAACTTTGCCGGAGAAAAAGTCAACCCAATTACAGTCTTTCGGAAGATAAACGTCCCGCGTTTTTGGCTTGTCGGCTTTTTGAATTTCTTTTTCAAAATCTGACGGCGTTTTCCAATACAAACGAAAACGCGCCGCACCCGTCTGATTGTTTTGCGTCTCGCAAACTATCGGATATTCTTTACCTTTTTCCAACTCCAAAAATTCAAAATAAGGCTCGTTACAATCGAGTTGAACTTTCAACGTGTCGCCGTTAAAAACTATAACGCGACTGTCAAAACTTTTAATCTGAAACTGATATTTCCCTGTTTCAGGCGCAGTGATTTTTCCCTCCCAACGCACCGAATACATCGAATCCGTAACAAAATCCGGTCGTCCGTCATACCAATAAATATCGATGTTTGCGGCAGTTTCTTCTTTACTCAACTGCTTGAAATCCTTATCTTTATAATACTTGACGTTAACGCCGTTTTTAAAGACTTCTTTCGGTACAAGTTTTGAAATCTCAGGCGGCGTATGATACATAAAATCCGTTACCGGCGCAACCAAAACCTCTGAACCGAACATATATTCGTCCTTAATGTCATAAACTTTTTCATCGTCAGAAAAATCCATCACCAAAGCCCTCATCATCGTATAGTTTTCTTTAAAAACTTGTCCCGACATAGAATAAATATACGGCAAAAATTTATACCTCAACTTGTCGAACTCCACCAAAACTGGGAAAAAATTTCCCATTTCCCACATTTCGCGCGGAGCGTCGGAGCCGTGTGAACGAAAAACGGGACAAAAAGCCGCAAACTGAAACATTCTCGTGTAAAGTTCCATGTACGCTGGGTCTTTTGCGCCGTAAGTAAAAAGTCCGTCGTAAGAGCCGATTAAAAAGCCGCCAATATCAAAAGTCCAATACGGAAGTCCTGACAGAGAGAAGTTTAAGCCCGCTGTTATTTGGTCGCGAAAAATCTCCCAACTTGCGCCGATGTCGCCCGACCAAGTGATTGCGCCGTCCCGCTGCAAACCCGCAAACGCCGACCGTGTCAAAATGCACGCCCGGCGGTTTTTATCGGTTGTTGTCCATTTGTCATAAACCTTGTCCAACATCGACAAAACATAAGTGTTGAGATAACGCGTATACGAACCGAGAAAATTATTGTCAAGTTTTTCGGTTTCAAATCTGTGGCTCTCTTTTGTCAGAGAGTTGATAACATCGGGTTCGGTGCTGTCGTGCCACCAGCCGTCAAAACCCTGAGAATAAACGTTTTTATAAACATAATCGTTGTACAAATTCATCGCCTCGGGATTATAAACGTCGATATAACGAAAATTCCCCCACCCTATCGGCTCCAACAAAAAGCCGCGTTTATAAAAATCGTCGTGCATTTTGGCTTTCAGACCGATACACGGCCAAACAGAAATTATTGTATGAAGGTTCATTTTGTGAAGTTCGTCGGTCATCAGTTTCGGGTCGGGAAAGCGCGTTTTGTCGAACTCCATGCCAGACCATTTGCCATCTTCCCACCATTCCCAGTCTTGAACCATACAGTCGAGCGGAATGTTTTCTTTTCTATAACGGCGGGCAACATTCAAAAGTTCGTCCTGAGTTTTGTAACGCTCTTTGCTCTGCCAATAACCGAACGCCCAACGCGGCAGCATAACGGCTTTGCCCGTAAGGTTTCTGTATTCGGAGATAACGCCGTCGGAATTTTCGCCTGCAAAAACGTAATAATCAACGCCGTCGCCCATTTTTGAAGAAAAGGTGCTGATACCGTCTTTGTCTTCAAATTCTGTTGACGAATAATTATCCCAAAAAATTCCACAACCGTTAGAAGCAGTCAAAACGGGAGAAACAGCGTTTGTATTGCTTTGTGAAAGCAGAATTTTTTGTCCCCGGTAGTTTAAAATATTTTCTTGGTTTTGACCAAGACCATAAAGACCGTCCGCCAAGATTTCAAATTTTTGAGCAACCGAAAACCCCGTATCACCTTTTACGATGATTTCTTTTATTTCGGGCTTTTTTATTTCTTTTAACAAAAGAACGGAATCGGCTCGAAAAAAACTTACACAACCGTCTTTTTTGTTGATTGTAACTTTCAGTTTGTCAGTGGTTAA
>JAEEXW010000463.1 GCA_016287995.1 Bacteroidales bacterium | reverse complement strand
ATGCAGTTCGTCAAGCGGAATGCCTGTCAGAGCGTATCCTTTTACCTCTTCTTCAAACCATTCGAGATCTTCTTCGTCGAGGTCGTCTATAATTCCGGCGTAAATCTTGCGAAGTATGGTTTCGGAATTTTCTTTGAGTTTTTCTTCAACGCCGCTTACGCCCTCTTTCGCCTTGATATAATAGCAGTAAGAGCCTTCCGAAAGAGAATTGATACTTCTGTTTCCAAGATTTGCAAACACCTGTAAACTACCAAGTTCGCTGTTCTTAGGAAAATCCTCGAAAACCGCCGCAATCTTGAAAATCAGTGTGTCGCCGCCGCTTAAAGTTCCGCCCGCCGAGAGCGAAAAATTTTCCGCCGCCGAACGGCTTACGACAATTGAGTTCGGTTCAGAGAAACTCTCCAACGAGCCTTCCAAGATTTTTACGCCGAAAGTTTCCAAAAGTGTTTTTGAACAATATGCGTTTGAAAGGGCGAGTCTTTCAGGTTTTCCGTTTTTGTCGGCAAAAAAATTTATGCTGCCCCACGGCGCGAGACAACCGCCCGTTTCAACGAAAGGCATATCGCTGATGACAGTCTCGCCGAGAGGTCTGCGTTCAAAATTCGACACGCCTCCGTTATTGTGAACAAGCATGTAAATTCTCTGATAATCAGGAATTTCTTTATTAAAATTCACGTCGAAGTCCACGCAGACAACAAGAACGTAAAACGCCGCTACCGCCACTGAAATTCCGAGAATGTTCAATAGCGAAGAAATTTTAAATAGGTTTTTGAATCTGAAAATTTTCATAATCGTTTACAATTTTTTTCTTTACGATAATGGAAACTACATTCAGCGTGCCAAAATTTTATGTGATTGATTTTGTGAAAGTTGTGATTTTATCAGTATAAAAAAGTGTAAAGAAATTTTACAGTGGTGTAAATATTTTTTACAAAAGACACTTACAAAATTAAATCTTGCCGATTCTAATGTTTTTTATATATTTGCGGCAAAATATATAAAAAATATGGCAAAAATAATATTTCTTTACAATCTACTCACATGTTATCACACAACTTCCGAAATCCCAAGAGTTCATATTGGAATCCGACCATTTGCGGCAAGATTTGGGATAATTTGCTTCGAGTTCGGCCGAGAAAGTCCGTGTGCAGAAATCTTTTATACGCGCCTCGTCTTTCCATTTAACATTGTTGATAAGACACGGACCTTTTACATCAAGAAGTACTCTTCCCTTGAAATCCGGCTCGCTATAAATTATCAAACGCGAGTTTTTATCAACGGCTATCGCGTCAAAAGTATATTGAACCGCTTTCGGAAAAGCCGCTTGATTGCTGATATAACGTCCCTCGCCTACATACTCTCCGTACATACCCGGCGAATAAATTTTGGAAATATGCCCCTCAATCTCATTGTCAGCAAGCAATGTCCCCGAAAAATGAACGCCGCAATGCCGCGCCGGATCCGGTTTGCTCGGCGTGATTTTCTCATATTGAAGTTTTATATCACGGGCAGACTGACGACCAGCAGTGATTTTTGAACCTGTACTTTTCCATGTTTTGGTTTTCATGCCGGGCTTTGTTGCAACTATTTTTACCTCATCGTCCTGACCAATGTTGCCAACTGTAAAACGCCCCAGAGCATCAGAAACCACGGCACCTCTTTCCGTACCGTTAATAAAAATCTTATTTGCAACATTTTCAACGGGTTTGCCTGAAAGCGAATCTATATCACGAAAAACTATACTATTTTTGCAAGGACGCATTTTTATAACTTTTTCTTCTTCAGTAAGTTTTTCATAACCAGCTAATTTAAATACAGCACTTGAAGTATCAAAATAAGACATTTTGCTTACCAAAATATTAAAATCATATTTTGCACTTACATTCTCAAAAAAGCCCTTACCTACTCCGTTTGTGTTAACCGTAATATCCGTTGTCTGATTGTTCAAAACAAGTTTTGCAGCGGCTCCTGATATGGTCTTTTCGGTTTCAAGGTCTTTAACCGTAAAACTTACGACCCCCTTACGCGGCGAAAGCCTCAAAATCCTATTATCACTACTTTCTATAAAAGTGCTAATATCTGCAATCAAAGTATCGGACGAAAAGCCCTCTTTCTTACCCTCAACATACAAATTAGAACAGCCCGGCAAGTTTTTTATCTCAGCCAAACCGTTATCAAATGTCTGAGCCTCAAACTCCTGACCTTCAACTAAAACTTTAACTACCGTTTCTGGCAAAGGTTCATTATCCTCCTTGTCAACAACCAAAAAGGTAAGCGAAGTTTTGGGTCGTCCTAAAAGAATTTCATACGGGAAATTTTCTTGAAGGGAAGTAAAAAGCGGTGTCAAAGTGTCCGATCCCTGACAGCCTTTTGAAGCCATAACCTCCGCATTTTCAGC
>JAEEXW010000037.1 GCA_016287995.1 Bacteroidales bacterium | reverse complement strand
ACTTTTGAAATCATACTATGAGTGCAAGTTCAATGAGCCTTAAAGCCAAAATTAACAACTACGCAAAACAACACCGAATCGCCCCGCAGGTAGTATTACAAAACTATCTGTTTGAGCGTTTTCTTGAACGTGTTTCTCTGTCGGAATACCGCGACAATCTTATTATTAAAGGCGGACTTCTAATTTCTTCACTTGTCGGCTTGGACACAAGGTCAACAATGGATTTGGACACGACATTACAACATATCCGCCTGACTCCCGAAAATGCAGGCAACATCGTGCGCCAGATATGCGACATTGACACTGGCGACGGCATTACTTTTGAGGTGAAAACTGTCGAAGAAGAACGCAAAAACGACCGTTATGGAGGCTTTTGTATTAAGATGTCAGCCATATACGGAAGCATAACGGCAAGTCTGTCAATTGATATGACCACAGGCGACATCATAACGCCTACACCAATTGAGTATCAATATGCCAAAATATTTGACAGCGACACATCGATAAGTCTTTGGGCATATAATGTGGAAACAATTTTGGCTGAAAAGATTGAAACTATTCTTTCACGCAATATCCTTAACACCCGAGTCAGAGATTATTACGACGTGTACATTCTTTCAACCACCAAGAACATCAGAAAAGCAGTTCTCTACGACGCGTTGCGGGCAACATCCGAGCACCGTGGTTCATGGGATAATATTCAAGATGTTGACAAGATAATGGGAAAAATAGAATCAGACAACGAATTGCGCGATTTGTGGATGCGTTATCAGCGTAAATTTCTGTATGCTAAGGACATAACCTTTGAATTGGTAATTGCGGCATTGAAAAAATTGCTTGCACAGTAAAAAAAATTAGATTTTTTATTTTTTGTAATTTTCATTATTTTTGCAAAAATATTATTGAACTTTATGGACAGCAAAAACAATATAATCCGCATTATTGCGCGGGGCAGCCGGTTGTCAAGGTTGCAGGTTGAAGAATTTATAAAAAAATTCCCTGAATTGAAATTTTCAGTAGAATATATTTCGTCATTCGGCGACAAAAACCAGAAAATTTCTCTGTTAAACGGCGAAGCACCTGACGATATGTTTACCCGCGAACTCGACGAGGCAATCATCGAAAACCGTGCTGACATTGCAGTTCATTCGGCAAAAGATTTACCGCAAACGCTTAATCCCAAAATTCAGTTAGCGGCTCTGTATGAGGCTTTCGACAAAACTGACTCACTTGTTAGCCGTGATAATTTGAAACTTTCGGAACTTCCCGCTAACAGCAAAATCGGCACAAGTTCGCCGCTCAGAAAAAAAGAAATTCTTTCGCTCCGTCCCGATCTTGAAATCGTAGGCATACGAGGATGTATCGAAGACCGTGTAAATCAAGTACGTAGCGGCAAAGTTGATGCGGCAATCGTTGCAACGTGCGCTCTCAAACGCCTTGGAATGGAAAACGAAATCGCTGAAATCTTGCCGTTTGAAACGCACCCAATGCAAGGACGTTTGGCGGTAACATGCAGAAAAGACGATAATTACATTTGCGAACTTCTTAAAAAAGGTTCGATATTATGACGGTGCTTTATACGGGCGCAGTTTGTCCAAATCCCGAATATCTGCACACGCCGTTAATCGAGATTGACAAAGTGGACGACGATACGCTGCTACGTTCTGCTACTAATCGTCTACAAGAATTTGATTATCTGCTGTTTACAAGTCGTTTTGCTGTAAAATATTGGATACTTTCCAACGGAGGATTCGATATTGAAAACGTTGTGTCGATAGGTGCAAAAACGAGCGAGGCATTGCGTAATGCTGGTGTTAAAAATATCAAACAGACAGAAAAAGATGATTCTTTCGGCGTAATTGATTGGTTTTCAGCGCAGAAAAAAGGACGTGTGCTGATTCCACGCAGCAATATTGCATTGCCGATAATTCCAGAGGGATTGAAGGCGTTAGGCTTTGAGGTTGAAACTGTTACGGCTTATATCAACCGTATGCCACAAAATCCTATCAAAGTAAATCTTGATAAAATTGACAAAATTATTTTCACTTCGCCAAGTACAGTGGACAATTTCGTAAAACTTTACGGCGGAATACCTAACGAAAAAATTTTGGAGACGCGGGGCGTAGTAACAGAAAAAAGATTAAAAGAAAAAATGACTTTAAAAACATATATAAAAAATGCAACAATTTAAACGTTTTAGGATTTTCCGCGTATCTCAGGAGACACGCGACAAATATGCCGACGTTAAAATCAACGCCGACGACTTCATCTACCCGTATTTCGTGGTTGAAGGTAGCAATGTTAAAGACGAAATTTCAACAATGCCGGGAATTTTTCGTTTTTCAATTGACACACTTGTTGAAGACGTTAAAGAAATCAAAGCGTTAGGAATCAACAAAGTATTGCTTTTCGGCGTTATTCCCGACAGCGAAAAAGACGAACGCGGCTCCAAGGCTTACGATGAAAACGCACTTGTTTGCCGCACCGTTAAAGCAATAAAAAATGCAGTTCCCGATATGATTGTAATTACCGATGTCTGCCTTTGCGAATACACGAGCCACGGACACTGCGGACTTCTTTGTAATCATGACGTTGACAACGATTCTACATTGCCGCTGCTTGCCGAAATGGCATACGTTCATGCAAAAGCGGGTGCGGATTTTGTTGCGCCCTCAGCAATGATGGACGGTCAGATTGCCGCTCTTGACGCACGTTTGAAAGAAGGCGGACTGCGTGACAAATGCAAAATTCTTGCTTATTCCGCAAAATATGCTTCGGCTTTTTACGGACCGTTCCGTGACGCTGCCGATTCAGCACCCTCGTTTGGTGACAGAAAAACATATCAAATGGACTTCCGTACTCACGACCAAGGTCTTGAAGAAATCGCTGCCGACATCGAAGAAGGTGCTGACTGGACAATGGTAAAACCCGCTATGCCGTATCTCGACATGATTGCACGCGGTGTTGAAAAATACCCGAACGTCCCGATGGTGGCATATCAAGTCAGCGGAGAATATTCTATGCTGAAAGCAGCCGCAAAACTGAACTATTTGGACGAGAAACGCACTGTTTTTGAAAGTCTTATCGCAATCAAAAGAGCCGGCGCAAAATATATTATTTCGTATTACGCAAAAGAATATATGCAAAAATGGGCATAAATAATAGAGAATTGTCAAAAGCCGCTTTTGAGAGGGCTTGCAAAGTAATTCCGGGCGGTGTTAATAGTCCCGTCCGTGCGCTGAAAAGTGTCGGCACAACTCCGCTTTTTGTCAAAGACGCAAAAGGTGCATATTTCAACGACATTGACGGCAACAAATTTATAGATTTTTGTATGTCGTGGGGAGTTTTTATCCTCGGACATAACAATTCAGAAGTGTCAAATGCTGCAATCAAGGCGGTTCTTAACGGTAGCAGTTACGGTATTCCTTGCGAGGCGGAGACACTTTTAGCGGAAAAAGTGCGTGAAGCGTTTCCGTCAATGGAGCGTTTGAGGTTTGTTAATAGCGGCACCGAAGCGACAATGTCGGCAATTCGTGTGGCTCGTGGCTATACGGGCAGAGACATTTTAGTAAAGTTTGAAGGCAATTATCACGGACATGCTGACCATCTTTTGGTTTCGGCGGGTTCTGGCGTGGCGAATATCAGCAACGCATCGTCAGCAGGCGTTCCTTCTGATTTTGTGAAACATACTGCTGTTTTGCCTTACAACGACACCGAGGCTTTGAAAAAATATTTTGACGAAAACGGCGACAAAGTTGCGGCACTTATCATAGAACCTGTTGCTTGTAACATGGGCGTTGTGCCACCGAGTGAGGAATTTTTGAAATTAACCCGCGAGGTTACGCAAAAACACGGTGCAATATTGATTTTTGACGAAGTGATAACGGGTTTCCGTTTGGCATACGGCGGAGCGCAGCAACGTTTTGACATTAAACCCGATATGACAACAGTCGGAAAAATTGTCGGCGGCGGTTATCCGGCAGCAGCGTTTGGCGGAAGAGCCGACATTATGAAATGTCTTGCGCCGGAAGGTCCTGTTTATCAGGCAGGAACGCTCAGCGGAAATCCCGTAGCAATGGCGGCAGGTCTTGCAACGCTAAACATTCTCAGCAACAAAAAAGTTTATGAAAACCTTGAAAAACGCAGCGATAATTTTATTGAACGTTTGAGCAAAATTATTGCGGGCAAAGGTATTCAACTTAACCGTTGCGGCACGATGTTTACGTTGTTTTTTAATGAGAATCCCGTACGGAATTTTCAAGACACAAAACGCAGCAATCAGGAGAAATTTGCAAAATATTTTCGCAATATGCTTTCACGCGGCATTTACGTTAGTCCCTCGCAGTTTGAAGGTAACTTTATCTCGGTTTGCCATACGGACGATGTTTTGGAAAAAGTGTTAAAAGCAATAGAAGAAAGTATTTAAGAGAAAAGAGGTTACGGGTTTATGGCAAAAAAGGTCATCAACCCGTAATTTTTATTTTCGTTTTAATTGTATTATTACAAACGCACTATCAGAATCTTGCTTCAAATTAGGATAAATAAAATAGGTTTCCGGTTTTAATTCGTAATTTTTTGCTCGCGGCAAAAACCTTTCCGTCCAAAACGCCGTAACAGGTTTGTCGCCTTTTTTGCCTTTCATAATCCAAAAGCCGTCGCAGTCGCATAACACACTGTCAATAAGCATTGTATGCGAAATTTTCAAACCCTCACATTCCAAAACGGCGTCTCTGTCTTTCTGCTTAAACTGTTTGCCGGTTATGGTCAAAGTTTTTTGTCCAAAAACATCCGTAAAAACCAAAAGCAACAAAAAACTCAAAAGAAAATTTTTCATCTTAATTTGTGCTTTAAGAAATAACTTTTGGTGAAAATAAAATACAACGCCAAACCCAAAATATGAAT
This sequence comes from Bacteroidales bacterium, assembly GCA_016287995.1. Lineage (GTDB taxonomy): Bacteria > Bacteroidota > Bacteroidia > Bacteroidales > UBA3824 > UBA3824. The sequence continues at coordinate 8,326 of JAEEXW010000037.1, read as the reverse complement.
CCCCGCAACCGTCCAAAAGGCGGCTGAATAGTCGATTTTTTCAGCCAAAAATCCGCCGGCTAAAATACCAATTCCAACTCCTAAATCCCAAGAAGTCATAAGGGTAGAATTTGCAGTACCGCGCTGATTATTGTGCGCTAAGTTTATCATCATATTCTGAAAAGCAGGCCAAAGATGTCCGTTTCCCAAACCAATTAAAACAGCCGACGTATAATATCCTATCATACTGTCAGTTGCGACAAAAAGTGTATAGCCGAAAGTTGACAAAATTACACCTTCTGCGGCATTTTTAACGAGTTTGCCCTCGCGCAAGGCTTTTGCACCTTGAAAACGCGAAAGAATCAGGCCTATCGACAAAAGCATAAAATAAATGCCCGTTGAATTTGTTAGCCCTAATTTTTCTTTGCCGTAAATCGCCAAATAATTGCTCAAAACGCCGTAACAAAAACCAAAACACAACATATTTGCAGCAAGCAATGCTCCGGCTACCAAGAAAAACCTATCCAAAGAAAGTTTTGTTTTGTTTCTGATTTTTTCCTTTTCGGGGATTGTTACCGTGCTCGAAATCCAAAAACCGAGAGCCGCCACAACAAGCGAAATTATAAACAGAATATCAAAATTTCTTGTTGAAGAGTAAACCCAAATTCCAACAGTCGGAGCAATTGCAGTTGCCACATTGTTGCTAAGACCGTAAAAACCGATTCCTTCGTTTCGTCTTGACGAAGGCAAAACATCAATAGCAACGGTTGAATTTGCAACCGTTGCCGCTCCAAAAGGTGCGCCGTGAATTGTACGTATTATGGCAAAAACGGTTAATGTCATAGACATTAAATAGCCGGAAAACATTATGAAATAAAACAAAAGGCAGCCTAACAGAATTTTTTTTCTGTCGAAACTATCCACCAAATAACCGCTAAAAGGTCTGATTAACAGCACAGTAACCGAATATCCGAAAAGAACCGTCCCGATTATGTCTTTCGGGGCGGCAAAATTTTCGCTTAAATAAATCGGCAACAATGGTGTTAAAAGGTAAAATGAAAACGCCATCGAAAAATTCGTCAGCAATACCTTTATATAGTTTTTATTCCAAAGTTTTTCCATTTTTACCTTCCGATTCCGTGATAGTTAAAACCTAAACTTTCCATTTCTTGACGTTTGAGAATGTTTCTGCCGTCAAAAATGAAAGCGGGTTTCATCATGTTGTCGTGAATTTTTTTCCAGTCCAACGTCTTGAACTCGTCCCACTCCGTCAAAATCACAACTGCATGAGCGTTTTTGCAGGCTTCATACGGGTCTGAGGTCATTTTCAATTGTTTGTGATTAACGCTGTCATCTCTGGTGTTAAGATGATTTATGTCAATATACATTTGAGTTTCAGTAACTTTCGGGTCGTAAACCTCAATGTTAGCCAAATCCTCCAACAAATAATCTGCAACGTACATTGCGGGAGTTTCCCTTGTATCGTTGGTATTTTTCTTGAATGCCCAGCCTAAAAATGCGATTTTCTTTGCTGACACCGTATTATATAAGGTGGTGATGATATTGTCAGCAAAGCGGTGTTTTTGGTAGTTGTTCATCTTAATAACCTGATTCCAATATTCTGCAACTTCTTCTAAACCAAGCGAATGACAAATATAAACTAAGTTCAAAAGGTCTTTTTGGAAACATGAACCGCCAAAACCAACTGATGCCGTCAAAAATTTGTTTCCAATTCTTGAATCTGCGCCGATTGCTTTTGCAACTTCGGTAACATCAGCCTCCGTTTTTTCGCAAAGTGCTGAAAGCGAATTTATTGACGAAATTCTCTGTGCCAAAAATGCGTTTGCCGTAAGTTTTGAAAGTTCGCTCGACCAAACGTTGGTTTGAATAATTCTTTCTCTTGGAATCCAATGAGCATAAATTGCTGTCAGTTCTTCGATTGCGGCTTTGCCTTCGGTGGTTTGAAGTCCGCCGATTAACACTCTGTCAGCATTCAAAAGGTCGTTGATAGCCGTTCCTTCCGCCAAAAATTCCGGGTTAGAAAGTATTTGAAACTTTACATGATTTCCAGTATTGTCGAGAATTGAGCGTATCGCCTCAGCCGTGCGGACGGGAAGAGTTGATTTTTCAACCACGATTTTATCGCTTTTTGAAACACGTGCAATCTGACGTGCGCAAAGTTCGATATACTTTAAGTCAGCCGCCATTCCTGCACCTTTTCCGTACTCTTTTGTCGGAGTGTTAACGGACATAAAAATCATGTCCGCCTCATCGATTGCTTTGTCAACCTCAGTTGAAAAAAACAAGTTTTTGCCGCGAACCTCTTTTACAAGGTCAGCAAGTCCGGGTTCAAAAACAGGAATTTTGGTTAAATCATCGCTGTTCCAATCTGCAATTCTTTTTGCATTCATGTCAACGACTGTGATTTTTATTTCAGGACATTTATACGCCATAACCGTCATCGTTGGTCCGCCGACATATCCCGCTCCAATACAGCAAATGTTTTTTATCATTTTTTTATATTTTGTTTCAAAAAATTATTAGTTATTCGTTTTGTATTCTGCTGTGGTGAAAAAATTCTCTTTTTTGAGTTGCGGCAAAACTAAATCTTTATCACTCAAAAGCATTTTGTCTTTCGATAGTTTCCAGTCAATGCCGATTGCCGGGTCAGAGAAAATATTTCCAAATTCCGACTCTTTGTTATAAACATTGTCAACTTTATATTGAAAAATTGCTTTCTCACTCAAGACCACAAATCCGTGCAAAAATCCTCTCGGAATCCAAAATCTGCGTTTGTTTTCCTCAGAGAGTTCCACTGCCACGTATTTCCCGAACGTCGGAGAATCCGTCCTGACATCAACTGCAACGTCAATCACTTTCCCGAGCGGCACGCTAACGAGTTTTGCCTGAGTGTAAGGCGGTCTTTGAATATGCAAACCTCTCAAGACGCCAAAAGACGACATCGATTCGTTCTCTTGAACAAAATTTACTTGTCCTGCGTTTTGTTCAAAAAGTTCTTTTTTGAACGTCTCGCAAAAATAACCGCGTGAATCGCCTATTACTTTCGGCTCAATTACTAAAAGTCCTTCTATTTCTGTTTTTATAAAGTTCATTTTTATTTTTTTTATGGAATGTGGGCATCCCTGCCCGCGTAAAAAGCAGGCTGGAAGCCTGCACTCCAATTAATTATTTTTTTAATTTTGATTCTGCCAAACGAATAAGATATTTACCGTAATCGTTTTTCTCCATAACTTTTGCAAGGCTAAGAAGTTTCTCTGCTGAAATATAGCCAAGAGAATAAGCGATTTCTTCGATACATGAAATTTTTAAGCCTTGACGAGTTTCAATTGTCTGAATAAACGAGCCGGCTTCGTTCAAAGATTCGTGCGTTCCGGTATCAAGCCAAGCAAAACCGCGACCCATAAGTTCAACACCGAGACGGTTTTGTTCAAGATATTTTTGGTTGACGGTTGTGATTTCGAGTTCGCCGCGTTTTGACGGTTTGATTTCAGAAGCGATTTTTATGACGTCGTTAGGATAGAAATAAAGTCCTACAACGGCGTAATTTGATTTCGGTTTTTCGGGTTTTTCCTCGATTGAAGTTGCCTTGCCGTCCTTGTCAAAAGCGATAACGCCGTATCTTTCGGGGTCGGTAACCGAATAACCGAAGACCGTTGCAATATGCTCTTTTTCAACACGCTGTCTTGCATGGTGAAGAATTGCGGGAAGTCCGTGTCCGTAGAAAATATTGTCGCCTAAAACAAGACATGCATCATCATCACCGATAAAATCTTTACCGATAATAAAGGCCTGCGCAAGACCTTCGGGGCGAGGTTGTTCTGCGTATGAAAATTTCAGTCCCCAATCTTCGCCTGTGCCGAGCATACGCTCAAAAAGCGGCAAATCCCAAGGCGTTGAAATAATTAGAATTTCTTTTATTCCCGCTAACATCAACGTAGAAAGCGGATAATAAATCATCGGTTTGTCATAAACCGGCAAAAGTTGTTTTGAAATAACTTTTGTGATAGGATAAAGGCGTGTTCCCGAACCGCCTGCAAGAATAATTCCTTTCATAAGCGAATTAATTTTTAAATTTTTGTTGCAAAATTACACATTTTTTTTCTTTCGGTAAAGAGAAAAAGGAATTATTTTTGTTATATCAAACAACGAACATAAATTATGAAATTCGTTATATCCCATATATATTTTTTGCTACTGACAGCAGTACTTTTTTGTCCGCACGTTTCGGCTCAAAACCCTACGACAGAGGGCAACAAAGCCGATTATGACACGGCTGCATACTATTTGGAATTGGCAGAAAAGGCAAAATACGCCTCTCTCGACCAAACCATAGAAAATGCGCTACTTGCCATAAAATACTTGAACCGTTATTCAAACGTCACTGATAGTACCCACAACGAGAGCGTACATCTCAGAGAATCCGCTAACTGTCTTAAAATCAGAAAACGTGCTTGTTTTTTAGCGGCTAAATCATACTTTGCCGTTGCCAATTCGATAGGGCTTTCGCTACACAGCCGAACAAGATATATGGGACGGGCGGCAAAATATTTTGACCGTTGCAGAAAACTTAGCGAACTCACCCAAGATACTTTTGCAACTGCCGCTGCCTGCAACGAGTTGGCATTAATAACGGTACATCAAGGACAGTATGCCAAAGCCTTTGTACTTTACGACAAAGCCCTCAAACTCTATATGCAAAAAAACTGTTTTGACGGCATGGGAATGGTCTACAACAACAAAGGCGTTTTGGATTTGTCCTGCAAAGACACTTTGCAGGCTGCATCAGATTTTCAATGCGCCATAACTTGGGGCGATATAGCCGATAATCAAGAAGTTATGGCACAAGGTTACGTCAACATGGCAGAACTCTGTCTTAGTCAAAACAACGACCAGTTTGCGCAATGTTACCTTGATACGGCGATGGTTTATTATGCAAACAACAGTATTTTGAAATGCAGAATTTTTATGCTTTATTCAAAAGTTTTCAAAAAACAGGACGATTTTCGTGCTGCGTTCAACTATCTTGAAACTTACAACAAACTCCGCGACCAAATACTCAACAGCGAAAACCTCCGTCAAATCAACGAACTTGAAAGTTATCTCAAAAACGACGATCAGAAAAAAACAATAAATACTCTTACCGAAGAAACCCATCTTCAAACCAACCAATTGACAATCTTAGGTATAGCGGCTTTTGTTCTCTTGATATTGAGTATACTGCTGGGAATTTTTATGAAAAAGACTTCCAACCGCAACAAAATAGTCAACAAGCAGAACGAAAAAATCATGCATCAAAAAGCGATGTTGGAAGAATACACTGAAAACATAAACTCTTCGCTGACATACGCCTCTCGGCTTCAACGCTTGATAATCAGAGGAAGCATTGACATACATAAAGTTTTGACGGATTTTTTTGTGATTTACCAACCCAAAGACGTTGTTTCGGGCGACTTCTATTACGTAAGGGATTTGGGCGCAAGACGTGTTGTAGCCGTTGCTGACTGCACAGGACACGGCGTGCCGGCAGCGTTTTTAAGCGTTTTGAACATCACTTTCCTAAACGAAATTTTTAGTTACATTGACAGATTTACCGAACCCGAAATGGTGTTGGAACTCTTAAAAATAAAAGTCGTTCAAACTTTAAATCAGACAGGCGATTCCACCTCGTCAATGGACGGTATGGATATAGGAATCGTTATCGCTGACAAAGAAACAAAAGAGGCAAAATATGCAGGTGCATATATAGATTTGATGATTTTAAAGGCTGAAAATTCCGAGGTCGTAACCATAAAAGCCGACCGCAACCCGATAGGCTGGTATCACAGAGAAGTGGCATTCCGCCAAACGGTTTTGGACTTAAAAGACAACGATGTAATTTACATGTTTTCTGACGGTTACACCGACCAAATCAACATCAAAACGGAAAAATTTACCAAATTTAGAATGAGAAAAATAATGAAAGACTTTGCAGAATACGACTTAAAAACCCAAAGGGAAAAATACCTCGAAAGTTTCAACAACTGGAAGTCCGGAGTAGAGCAGGTAGACGATGTTCTTTTAGTTGGAATCCGGGCAAAAAGTCTTTTTGAAAATAAAAAAAATTAAGATAAAAAAAATTAGGCAAAAAATTTGCTTGTTTAAAATTGTTTTTCTTACTTTGTAAACTAAAATTTTGAGGAAATGATTGAATCGGAAGAAATAAAAGAGAGACGCAGAAAAATAATTCAAAGTGTCAGAGAATGTTTCCAAAACAAACTCGGAAAATACACCCACCAGCGCATAAGCGATGAATGGTTTTTTTACGGGCTGGGATTCACACGCGAAGAAATGCAGTATGTTTTCGGTTTCAACGCCGGATTTTTCAAAACCGAAGAAATAGAAGGACATACTTACAGTCATGTCGGAGTTAACGTTTTGGTAAGGACAAACGGTATCAACCCCGAACTAAGATTACAATACCAGAAATTTTTCAGACACGAACTCTCTGATTGGATTACCGAACCCGAACAAGGATATTCTTCGTTTAGAGGCGGAGTTGGTACAATATTTCCGCATTACAGAGGAATTACGACATTCTTTTCGGACACGCAAATGATAGAATACATAGAGGACGCTATGGACGGCATTTTGAAACTCTACAACGCAATTGCAAACAATCCCGACGGAATTTTCAACAACGTTGTTTGTATGAATTCAAGAAACGAGAGTATTTTGACGTTAGTAAAAAACGTTATTTATAAAGACAAGTAATGCAGTTTCTTAATGCGGTTTTTCTTTGGGCGGGTTTTGCCGTTCTAATACCGCCTGTAATACATCTTTTTAATTTCAGGCGTTACAAAACAGTATATTTTAGCGATGTCAGATTTTTGCAAAACCTTAAAAACATTACCCGCAAAAGGTCTGTTTTGAAACAGATTTTGCTGATGGTTTTAAGAATGGCGGTTATCGCATGTCTTGTTATATCCTTTGCTGAACCGGTAATTTCCACAAGCGGTGTTTCAAACGGTTTAAGCACAATAAAAAACGCTCCGCCTATAATTTATATCGACAATTCGTTTAGTATGCAGGCAGGCGAAATCGCGGGTCTTAATCTCGAAAAAGCCAAAAACAAAGCCTTGGAAATTGTTGGTGCTTTTCCTTTGGGTACGCAGTTTTTGTTTATTGACAACGGTTTTTCAGCACAACACAACCGCCTTGTCAATGCGGACGGTATACGCGGATTTTTGGAAGAGTTAAAAACTACTCCAAAAACACCGTCAATAGGACAGGCAATCAGAAAAGCCTTACAAAATCTTAGTTTTCAAGATGTTGACATAAATTCTAAAAAGACTGTTTTTGTAATTTCAGACTTTCAGAAAAATATTTGCGACTTTTCGGCTTTGGAAAACGACTCTCTGCTTTCAATCAATCTTGTAAAAATTGAGTCCGAAAGTCAAAACAACATTTCGGTTGATACGGTGGAATTTTTAACTCCTTATAGATTAACGGGGTCGGAAGAAGAAATACTTGTAACGGTAAGAAACTACGGAGTTAAGCCCGCTAAAAACGTACCGTTAAAACTTTACATCAATAACAGCAGCAAATGCGCCGAAACTTTTGACATAAACCCATACGAGAAAAAACAGATAACCCTCAAATACGTCAACACCGAAAAAAATCTTGTGCGCGGCAGGGTTTCGGTTTCGGATTTTCCCGTAAGTTATGACGATGATTTGTATTTCGGTTACAAGATAGATTCCGTAAAAAAAATCCTCATCATTTCCGACGAAACATCCAACAAATATTTTGATGCACTTTTTAAAAAGGACAAAAATTTTTCCGTTGAATTTTCCTCCGGCGATGATATTGACAATCTACTTGAATACCAGACTGTTATCATCAACAAAAAAGAAAATATTTCTTCAACACTAAGCAACAAAATTCAAAGTTTTGTCTCAATGGGCGGAAACGCAGTTTTTGTACCGTCTTTTTCTGGAAACATCGACAGTTACAATCACTTGTTATCGCTTTTGATGTGCAACACTTTTACAAGCAAAGACACATTAAAATGCAGAATTGCAAACTTCAACAAACAGTCTCTGCTATTAAAAAACGCCATAAAATCCGTGCCTGAAAACGTTGATTTGCCGGTAATTAACAGATATTTTAATTCTACACAAAATTCTTATCTTTCGGAAGAAACAATTTTGGAAACGGATTCTTACAAAAAAATTCTTTCGGCAAATAGTTATAAAGCGGGCAAGTTTTACGTTTTTTACACGCCCTTGGACGAAAAATCGGGAACGTTAGTAACTCATAGACTTATAGTGCCTTTGCTGTATAACGC
>JAEEXW010000462.1 GCA_016287995.1 Bacteroidales bacterium | reverse complement strand
CCTCATGTTCCAAACCAAAATGGGTAGCGTATCTGACGAACAATCAACGATTTATCTCCGTCCTGAAACTGCTCAAGGTATTTTCGTTAACTACCTTAACGTTCAGAAAACAGGCCGCATGAAAATTCCGTTCGGAATCGCTCAAATCGGTAAAGCATTCCGTAACGAAATCGTTGCTCGTCAGTTCATTTTCCGTATGAGAGAATTTGAACAGATGGAAATGCAGTTCTTTATCCGTCCTGGTCAAGAGTTAAGATGGTTTAAATATTGGAAAACGATGCGTAGAAAATGGCACGAAGCGTTAGGTTTCGGCTCTGACAACTACCGTTTCCACGACCACGAAAAACTCGCTCACTACGCTAACGCCGCAACCGACATTGAGTATAATTTCCCGATGGGTTTCCGCGAAGTTGAAGGTATACATTCAAGAACGGATTTTGACCTTTCACAACATCAAAAATATTCGGGCAAAAAAATCCAATATTTCGACCCCGAACTCAACGAAAGTTATACTCCGTACGTTATTGAAACTTCAATCGGTCTTGACAGAATGTTCCTTTCAATACTTTCAGGCGCATACACCGAAGAAGAGGTTAAATCGGAAGACGGAAAAGTTGATAAACGTGTGGTATTAAAAATTCCCGCTGCTCTCGCTCCGGTAAAAGTAGCCGTTTTGCCTTTGGTTAAAAAAGACGGTTTGCCCGAAGTTGCAGAAAAACTTATGAAAGATTTGATGTACCGTTTTGACTGCCGTTACGAAGAAAAAGACACAATCGGCAAACGTTACCGCCGTCAAGACGCAATCGGAACTCCTTTCTGCGTTACGGTTGATTACGATACGCTCAAAGACAACACTGTTACAATCCGTTACAGAGACGACATGCGTCAGGAGAGAATCGCAATCGACAAAGTTGCGGATTTGGTTTCCAAAAACTGCGATTTGAACAACATTTTGAAACATCTGGCAGACGAAGACATCGAACTGCCTGAGGCGTAAATAATTTTTATATTGTAGAGACGCGGTATAAACCAGCGTCTCTACGTTTTTTTTAATTCAACAGCATGAAAATCCTACCTTACATTTTTTTTATATCATTTTTCTTTTTCGGTTGTCTTGCAAAACCGAACACCGCACAAACAGTTGAAACAAAACCTGATACAACAATCATCATCAAACCTGAAATTAAAGAACCTATTGTTGCCGCCGAAGACACCGCAAATTATCTGAACCTTTTGCGCGGAAAAAAAATTGCTTTGGTGGCAAATCAAACCTCCGTTGTCTTCAACAAACATATTTTGGATTTTTTTATAGAAAACGGTATTGAAGTAAAAAAAATTTTTGCGCCGGAACACGGTTTCAGAGGCGCGGGCGAACCGGGACAGAGAATTTTAAACGAAACGGACGAAAAAACAGGCGTAAAAATAGTCTCGCTTTTCGGCAGCAACAAAAAACCCTCAGCCGAGCATTTAAAAGGCATCGAAACCGTAATTTACGACATTCAAGACGTAGGTTGCAGATTTTTCACATATATCAGCACGCTGCACAACGTAATGGAAAGTTGCGCCGAAAACAACGTCGAAATCATCGTTTTAGACCGTCCGAATCCCAATATTGATTACGTTGACGGCCCTGTCAGGGAAGAAAACTGCAAATCGTTTGTAAGTCTTGACCCCTTGCCGATAGTTTACGGAATGACAGCCGGCGAACTTGCGCAGATGATTAACGGCGAAGGCTGGCTTTCAGGCGGCAAAAAGTGCGTTTTAACGGTAATTCCCGTAAAAAATTACACCCGCGAAACCAAATATTTTCCGCCCGTAAAGCCCTCCCCTAACCTGCCGGATTATCTTTCGATAAGGCTGTATCCGTCGTTGTGCCTTTTTGAAGGGACAAATATCAGCGTTGGACGCGGAACGTTAACGCCTTTTACTTCAATAGGTTATCCAGACGAAAAATATGGAAAATACGTGTTTACGCCGCAAGACATTCCTGAAATGCAGACAAATCCTATGCACAAAGGTAAAAAATGTTACGGAATTGATTTCAAAGGGTTAAATCCCAACGAACAGTATTTTACATTAGAATATTTTATAAAAATGTACAAAATTGCAGGTGAAAAAATGCTAACACGCAAAAAAATGTTGTCGCTGCTTTATGGAAACGACCGTCTGCCGCTGCAACTTTCACAAGGCATGACAGAAGATAAAATCCGCAAGACTTGGCAGCCCGGATTAGACAATTTCAAAGAAAAACGCAAAAAATATCTGATATATGAATAAAAAAATGCCCGCTGAAATTTCTTTCCAGCGGGCAAGTTTTATAGGGTTAAGATAATTTCTATCTGTAAGCCTTGTTCTGAGTCAAATTCGGATTTCTAAGCAATTACTGTGCAGGAATCGGGAAATTCATC
>JAEEXW010000036.1 GCA_016287995.1 Bacteroidales bacterium | reverse complement strand
TTTTGTTTTTATTCATCGTTGGTGATGTATTACCGGGGGTTCACACCCCCGTCTATTATGTATCACCCCTCCGGGGTTTTGGCTACCGAATCTCTTCGGAAACCAAGTTCTGAAAGGACGACACATAATAGACGGTGTGTGTAACCCCCCGGCAGAAAGGACAATTAATATATTTTTTTATTATAATTTTTTTAACAAAATGAACAAGAAAAACGTGGAAGTCGTAACTGACGTAATGACAAAAAAGAAATACGTCAAACCCGATTTTGAAGTAATCGAGTTGAATATGGAAGCCCCGCTTTTAAGTGCAAGCGGACCTGTAAACGGTAATACAACCTTGGGCAGTTCAACGTTCCACAATTTGTAAAAAGGAGGAAAAAGAAATGAAAAGAACTTTTTTAAGAATTCTGCCCTTGGCAGTGGCAGTTTTGCTTGCAACTTCTTGCAGCAAAGACGACAACAACACAAATGAAGTTGTAAACAACGGACAAGAAACCGTTCAGACCAAAACTTTGCCGATTTCAATTACGGTAAATCAGAAAGGTCTTTCAAAACTCAGTTGTGCAAATAGTACGGGAGTAGATCTTCAACCGCTTTTTGAAACCTCTGATAAACTCGCCATCTATAACGGCGAAACTTTTTTGACAGATTTGGTAATCAAAGAAGGTTCTATCAGTCAAGACGGTAAATCTGCAACTTTTGAAGGCGAAATCACGGCAGAGGGAATTGTAGACGGAACTGAATTAATCGCTAAAATTGGTACTCCGCTTACAGATGCGATAACCGCCACATCTCGTGAAGATGCTGTTCAACGAGGCTGTTATCAGATTTCTGAACCTTTCGTATATTCTAAAGACGGCAATTCTATCGCTTTGGAAGAGCAAAACTCTTATATTGAAGTAGTTTGGACGAACAAAGGTAATGCATCTGTTGAATTTACTGTAAACGACAGCAAAACCGTTACTTTGCAGTTGAATGAACAAGGTCAGGGTTGGATAGTTGTTCCTGCCGGAACGACGTTTACATGCGCTGCCCTTGGTCTGACAAGTGAAATCACAACCGTAGCCGCTAACATTTACGGAATCAACCGTGAATACAAAGCGGTACAATCCGTTACCATCAACAACGAAGTAACAGAGAAAGTTTGGGGTAATGATGCTTTTAATGTTACTGTATCCATATTGCCCGCTGATGCCACCAATCAAACCGTTACTTGGAACTGCACCAATGCAACAGTAACAGACAATGGCAACGGCACATATTCCGTAATGATAACTGGCAATACTAACGGACAAGCATCAATCACCGCAACAGTTGACGGCGTATCATCAACTGCGGCTACTATCACCGTTCCAGAAGATTACGTTGACCTTGGTACGGGTGTATATTGGAAAACCTCAGATGAAGGTACTTACACTTTTAAAAATCTGCCGAGTGGTACACCTACCAAGGAGCAATTTAGTAAATTGTGGGATGGTACCGTTACCGTTTCTGGTACAACCTTTACCAACAATAACGGTTCAGGTGCGTCTATAACTTTGGCCCAGAGTAGTCTCTATTGGTCGAGTACGCCGTACAGCAGCACCATCGGTTGGTACGTGGGCGTCGGCTCGGGCGCCGGCAAATGGAACGGCGACTTCAAGGACAACGTTAAGCGTGTTCGTCTTGTTCGTGCTGCTCAGTAGAAATTACTATTCTGTAAAAAATATATGGCGGGCGGAAATTATTTTTTCGCCCGTTTTTTGTTTGTAATTGCGAAAATTTTCTTTTACCTTTGCGCACAAAAAAAAACGCATTATGTCGAAATATTTCAACCCATATACTGACTTTGGTTTCAAAAAACTTTTCGGCACTGAACTTAACAAAGTTCAATGGGACATTACCAACGCTATGGAAGATTCAGAGAAGAAAGGTTTTTTCAAAGGGAAAGAAGAAGGTGTGAAAATCGGTCTTGAAAAAGGTCGTGAACAAGGCGAAAAAATTGGCATTGAAAAAGGCCGTTTGGAAGGCGAAAAAAAAGCCGGTTTGGAAAATGCCCGCAAAATGAAACTAAAAGGTTTTTCTGTTGAGGACATAATTGATGTTACCGGATTATCCCCTGACGAAATCAAAAATTTATAAATTGCAGCCGTAATGGTAATCAAACATAAAAGCACACGGGCGAAATTTTTTTCGTTCGTGTGCTTTTTTATACTCCCTTACATATTAAAATCTGTATTGAAAACTTCAAAAAAATATTTTTTGTATCTTTTTAAAAATTAACATGTTAAAGAATAAAGAATAAAAAAGTGGTAAAAAGTGGTAAAAAGTGGTTGTAATGTCAAAAAAAAACTCTAATTTTGAATGATTTTTTAATGAACTATCATGTGCATTTTTACAGGAGATTTTCAAATAAAAATTGACCAGAAAGGGCGTTTTGTTTTCCCTTCTGCTTTTTTGGAGCAGTTGGAAGACAATACGTTACGCACTTTTGTGGTAAAAAGGGATCTCTATGAAAAATGCCTTACCGTTTACACTCAGAGCGGTTGGAGGGAAAAGGTTGAGGCAATAAAAGCCCGCCTTAACCCTTTCAACAGACAGCACAACAGTTTTTTGAGGGAGTTTTTCAAAGACACCGCCGAGGTGGAATTGGACTCCAACAACCGGCTTTTGGTTCCGAAAAGGCTGGCGGAGGAATTATCACTTGAAAAAGACATCTGCGTTATCGGCTTAGGCGACAAAATCGAAGTTTGGAGCGCGGAAGTGTTTGAAGCCTCGCGCCCCTCAAAAGATGATTTTGCTGCTATGGCTCAGGAATTTTTGGGAAATATTTAAAACAAAAAGGAGGCGTGAGAAAATGTCAGAAAAAAACTTTTACCATAATCCCGTAATGCTCCACGAGTGTATCGAAGGACTGAATATCAGTCCTTCGGGCGTATATGCCGATGTTACTTTTGGTGGCGGCGGACATTCTAAGGAGATTTTAAGACATTTGGACTCTGACGGACGCCTTTTTGTTTTTGATCAGGACTCTGACGCTAAGGACAACGTTCCTGAGGATAATAGAATTATGTTTTTTAAGTCGAATTTTAAGTATTTCGCGCAGTTTTTAAGGCTTGCGGGTTACGAAAAAATCGACGGTATAATTGCAGACCTCGGAGTGTCAAGCCATCATTTTGACGACGCACAGCGCGGTTTTTCGTTCCGTTTTGACGTGCCGCTGGATATGAGAATGAACCGCGACGCCGCTTTTTCGGCAAAAGAGGTTCTCAACACTTACAGCGAGGAGGATTTGAAACGGGTTTTCCTTGAATACGGCGAAATAAAAAACGCCTGGAAGTTGGCTCACGCTGTTACGGAAACAAGAAAGACAAAAACTATAAGCACGGTAGGAGAATTTTTGGAGGCAATCAGGGACTGCGTGCCGAAATTTTCCGAAAACAAATACCTCGCAACCGTGTTTCAGGCAATAAGAATAGAGGTTAACGACGAAATAGGGGTTTTGAAACGGTTTTTGCTTTCAACCCCGAAGGCTTTGAAAAAATCAGGCAGGCTCGTTATCATGTCGTATCATTCGCTTGAAGACAGAGCCGTTAAAAATTTTATAAAATCGGGAAATTTTCTCGGAAAAGAAGAAAAGGACGTTTACGGCAACGTGATTGCGCCGCTTACGCCCGTTAACAGAAAGGTTATAACGCCCTCTTTCGAAGAGGCGGAAAAAAATCCGAGGTCGAGAAGCGCAAAACTCAGAATAGCAGAACGTACAGTTTATTAAACAGTTAGCAAAAAAAAGAACTCAAAAGAAAAAGATGATTCAGGACGACGATTTGGATAGTAGGGAAAACAAAGAAAATGAAAATGAAGAAGAAAACCAGACTTTAAACGGGGCGTATGACAGAGTTTCCGCATTAGGAGTACCGCCTTCGTTGTCGGACGGTTATTTTTCCTCCGAGACCTCTTACGGTAGAAATTCCGAAATAGGAAACGAGGTCGGTGATATAAAACTCTCCGGCGAGGTTTTCAGTGCAGAAGGTTTTTCTTTTAGCGGGCAGTCTGAGGAAGAAAAAAAATCCGAAGAAGAAAACTCTGCTCATGAAGAAGATAATTCGCTTACGCTGAAATCCGTTTTAGACGGAACGCTTTTCGCCAAAAATATGGTAAAACTTTTGCCGTATCTTGGTTTCGTCGGGTTTCTTTTCGTTTTGTATATCTCTAACAGAAACATAGCCGAATCGGTGATAAGGCGCAATATCGTCTTAAAACGCGAGGTAAGGGAATACCGCGCAGAGGCGATTATCAAAGCCGCCGAACTTATGAACATCAGCAAGGAAACGGAAGTATCTTCAAGAATAGAAAAAAAACAATTGGGCATTTTCGTTCAGCAGACACCGCCGCCGATTTTTTATATTGACAAGTTTCAGAGAGTGGATTCTTTGAAAACTGACGAAACAAAACAATGACTCTATAAAAACAGTAAAAACAAAAAAAATGAAAGACATTAAAAGAAATATTACGGTAAAACTGTTTTGCATATACGGAGTTATTGCTTTTGCTTTGGTTTCTGTCTTTATCAAAATTATGATTATTCAGACCCAAGACCCGAAAGAGTGGAAAAAGCACATGATTTCTATCCGTGCCGACAAGGTTGAGCCTTTCAGAGGCGATATTTGTGATTCTCATGGACGTATACTTGCTACTTCGATTCCCTCTTACGCGCTTTATTGGGATTTTACAGTAAAAGATCTTCGCGAAAAAGTTTATCCGAAATACATAGATTCTCTTACGGTTTGTATGAGCAAACTTTTCAAAGACAAAACACCGAAAGAATATAGGGCGTTTTTTGATTCAGCCATGCGCAACGAAAGACGTAACAAGTTTTATCCGATAAAAAGTTATGTTACTTTCGACCAGATGAACGAATTGAAAAAGTTTCCAATTTTTAATCTCGGACGTTACAAAAGCGGGCTTATTCCAAAGTATCGTTTTGCAAGGCGTATGCCGCATAATACTTTGGCAGAAAGAACGATAGGTCATATCAACAATGATGGTCCTACTTCGGGATTGGAGTACGTTTACGACAAGGAACTTCATGGGGTTGAGGGTCAGAAACTTATGGTAAAATTGCCTTCAAGTGATTATTATCCGATAAACTCAGACGATGAAATTGAGCCTATGGACGGCGCGGATATTATTTCAACGATAGACGTTAGTATTCAGGACATTGCCGAGCAGAGTCTCTTGAAGTATTTGAAAAAATATCGCGCAAAACACGGTTGTGTGGTTGTTATGGAGGTTAAGACTGGCAGAATACGCGCAATTGCAAATCTCGATATGACCTCTGACAGTGTTAATTATAAAGAAACGATGAACAATGCTGTCGGTGTTGCCATGGAGCCGGGGTCAACATTCAAACTGCCTGCATTGATTGCCGTTATGGAAAAGACAAATGTCGGAATCAATGATTCAATAGACTTGGAAGACGGTAGTTATCTGGTTTCCAACCATACGATTTCTGATGACCATCCGCTAATCGGTAAACATTCGGTAAGAGAAATTTTTGAAAAATCAAGCAATGTCGGCATGGCGAGATTGGTTTACGATGCTTTCAGTCAAGACCCGAAAGAATTTGTGGACAATCTTTACGGTATGCATTTGAACCGTAAAACGGGAATTGACATTTACGGAGAGGCAACTCCGAAAATCAATTATCCGGGCGACAAGTTTTGGTGGTCGGGTTCTATTGCCAAAATCGCTTATGGTTATGAGGTAAAAGTTACGCCGCTTCAAATTCTCACCTTTTATAATGCAATCGCTAACAACGGCGTGATGTTGCGTCCGCATTTGAGGGAGGCGGTAAGACTTCAAGGCGGTAAAAAGATTATTGACGAACCCGTAATTCTTCACTCTGCGGTTTGCAGCCGCGAGACGTTGGAAAAAGTGAAAGAACTTCTCAAAGGCGTTGTTGACAATGGAACAGCAATGAATTTGAAAACCAAATATTATTCGATAGCGGGCAAAACGGGAACTGCTCAAATTGCAAAAGGCACTTCCGGTTACAAAGACGAACTCGGAATGGCTACTCACTTAGCCTCGTTTGTGGGTTATTTCCCTGCCGAAAAACCGAAATATTCTTGCATCGTGGTGATAAATTCACCGTCAAGAGGTTCGTATTACGGTGGAACGGTTGCAGGTCCGGTCTTCCGTGAAATTGCCGATAAACTCTATTCCAAGGATTACGATTTGCTTATCGGCAAGGAGTTCAACTTGGAAAAATATGCAGACATTAGAAGTATTCCTGATGCGAAAAGTGGCAGAAAAGATGTTTTGGACAGACTTTTCAGCGCGTTTAACGTCCGTGCAGAAAATGTAGAGAACTCTCAAACACCTTTTGTCTACACCTCTAAGGGAAAAGATGCGATAAAATTAGATGCTTTTTCGGCGCGCAGAGCCGTTATGCCCGATGTCAGAGGTATGGGATTAAGGGATGCTCTTTATGTTTTACGAAACCACAACCTTGCCGTTACGGTTCACGGACGCGGCGCGGTAATTAAACAGGACGTTGCTCCCGGTACTGCCGTAAAAGAAGGCACTAAGGTTACTATCGAATTGGATAATTAATAAAAAAACAACTGATTATGAAACTTTCAGAAATTTTAAAACGGACAAAAATTATCGAGGCTGTCGGAAACATTGATGTTGAAATTTTTAACATCACCGCAGATTCGCGCAATATAAAACCACAAACACTTTTTGTAGCCGTAAAAGGTACGAAAATCGACGGACACACTTTTATTTATGATGTAGTTGAAAAAGGTGCGGCGGCTGTTTTGTGTGAGAATTTGCCTGAAACAAAAGCCGACAACGTTTGTTATGTTAGAGTAAAAGATTCGCATGAAGAACTCGGTAAAGCGGCTTCTGCGTTTTACGGTTATCCGTCAGAAAATCTGATACTTGCGGGTGTAACGGGAACTAACGGCAAAACCACTACCGCAACACTTTTATATAAGTTGTTCAAAAAACTTGGTTATAAAGCCGGCTTATTGTCAACGGTTGAAAATTATGTTGACGATGAGGTTTTCCCGACTTCAAACACAACGCCTGACCCGATAACAATCAACTCACTTATGGCTCAAATGGTTGAAAAAGGCTGTCAGTATTGTTTTATGGAAGTGAGTTCGCACTCGGTGGTTCAAAAGAGAATTGCGGGTTTGAACTTTGCACTCGGCGTTTTTTCAAACATTACTCTTGACCATTTGGACTATCACAAAACGTTTCAGGAGTACATCAAAGCCAAGAAAATGTTTTTTGACAACTTGCCAAAAACTGCTTTTGCCCTCACAAACGGTGATGACAAAAACGGCTCCGTCATGGTTCAAAACACAAAAGCGCAGGTTAAGACTTACGGTTTGAAAGGCTTTTACGATTTCAACGCCTCAATTCTCGAATGTGGTTTTGAAGGTATGTTGCTTAACATTTGCGGCAAAGAAATGTGGACTTTTCTGCCCGGAGAGTTTAATGCGTATAATATTTTGGCAGTTTACTCTTCGGCAGTATTATTAGGAGAACAGCCTGCGGCTGTTTTGCAGGAGTTAAGTGCGCTTCACTCTGTAAAGGGTCGTTTCGATATTGTTAACTCTAACAAAATCACGGCGATAGTCGATTATGCGCACACGCCCGATGCGTTGGAAAACGTTTTGAAAACCATTAACGCAATTCGTCGCGAGTTGTGTGCGCCGTCAACTTTGATAACGCTTTGCGGTTGTGGCGGCGATCGCGATAAGTCAAAACGTCCTCTTATGGCTCAAATTGCATGCAAACTTTCCGACAAGGTGATTTTGACTTCCGATAATCCTCGGACAGAAAATCCGGAAAGCATTTTGGACGATATGTTTGCCGGGTTAAAAGATGATGATTTGAAAAAAACAGTTAGAATAACTGACAGGAAATCAGCGATTCAGACAGCGTGTCTTATGGCAAAGCCGGGCGACATAATTTTAATTGCCGGCAAAGGACACGAAAATTATCAAGACGTTAACGGTGTTAAACACCATTTTGATGACAAGGAAATAGTTTCAGGATTTTTAGGATAGAAAATGTTATATTATTTGTTTGAATATTTGCAGCAGTACAATTTTCCGGGTGCGCGATTGTTTTCGTACATTTCGTTCCGCTCGGCGACGGCTGTCATTATATCGCTCGTTTTCACGATGATAGCGGGCAGAAGGCTTATTGTATATTTGCGAAAAAAACAGGTCGGCGAAACCGTCCGCAGCCTTTATCTCGAAGGTCAAAACCAAAAAGCTGGCACTCCGACAATGGGCGGAATTATTATTATCGGTGCGATTTTGATTCCCGTTTTTTTACTTTGTAAGTTAACTAATATTTATGTTATATTGTTGATTTTTACGACAATATGGCTTGGTGCAATCGGCTTCATGGACGATTACATCAAAATTTTTAGAAAAAATAAGGACGGCTTGAAAAGTACTTATAAACTTGTCGGTCAGATTTTTTTAGGAATTGTTATCGGCACTGCAATTTATTTAAGCCCCGACATCGTTATTAGAGAAAACGTTAACATCGGTGCGGAAAAAGTTACTGAACTGTTGAAGGATTTTCCTGACAGTCAGGCCGTTAAAAGTCTAAACGATGTCAAATCCTTGAAAACCACTGTTCCGTTTTTGAAAAACAACGAGTTTGACTATTCAAAAATTGTTTGGTTTCTTGACTCAGAAAAATACGGTTGGGTTGCGGGAATTATTTTTATTCTGATAGTTACGTTTATTATTACGGCGGTCTCTAACGGTGCAAACATCACGGACGGTATTGACGGTTTAGCGTCAAGTACTTCGGCGGTCTCGGCGGCAACGCTTTTGGTTTTTGCATACGTATCGGGTAATGTTATTTTCTCGCAATACCTTAATATAATGTACATTCCGGGTATTGGTGAGTTGGTTGTTTTTACATCGGCGTTTATTGGAGCAACGGTTGGATTTTTGTGGTTCAATGCTTATCCGGCGCAGATTTTTATGGGCGACACAGGTAGTCTGACAATCGGCGGAATCATTGCCGTTATCGCAGTTTTGGTGCGAAAAGAACTTCTTATACCTGTATTTTGCGGATTGTTTCTCGTTGAAAATGTGAGCGTTATGTTGCAAGTTTGGTATTATAAGAAGACGTTGAAAAAATATGGTCAAGGGCTTCATTTGTTTCTGATGGCACCTATACATCATCATTTTCAGAAAAAAGGTATGCACGAATCAAAAATCGTTGCGAGATTTTTAATAATTGCAATCGTTTTGGCGGTTGTTTCAGTATTAACTTTAAAGATAAGATAATGAGTAAGTTAACAGTTTTAGGCGCGGGCGAAAGTGGTGTCGGCGCGGCAGTTTTGGCAAAGAAAAAGAATTTTGAGGTTTTTGTCTCTGACTTTGGACAGATAAAGGAAGAGTATAAAAAAGTCCTCGAAAAAAATAATATAGAGTTTGAAGAAGGTGGTCATACGTTGGAGAAAATTCTTAATAGTCAGCAGGTTATAAAATCTCCGGGTATTAAGGAAACTGCTCCCGTGATTAAGGCTTTGAGACAAAAGAAAATTCCTGTGATTTCTGAAATTGAATTTGCAGGTCGTTATTTGCCGGAGAATGCTAAAACTATTTGCGTTACGGGCAGCAACGGAAAAACTACAACTACCGAACTGATTAACAAGATTTTGCAAGGTTTGGGCGAAAATGTTGCAATGTGTGGAAATGTCGGAAAAAGTTTTGCTTCGGTAATTTCGGAAGGTAAGGCATACGATTATTACGTTTTGGAATTGTCAAGTTTTCAGTTGGACGGTATGTACGATTTTAGGGCGGACGTTGCTGTTTTGCTCAATATTACACCAGATCATCTCGACCGTTACGACTACAAAATGGAAAATTATGCCGCTTCAAAATTCCGTATTATTCAGAATCAGAAGTCGGGCGATGCTTTTATCTATTTCTCTGACGATGAGATAATTGCAAAAGAAATCAAGAGGCGCAAGTTTGAGCAAAAATTGTATCCATTTGCAACAAAGGAGCGTTTTTTTGATATGACAAACTTTAAACTCAAAGGCGTTCATAATTATTGTAACGTTGCTGCTGCTTTGCTCGCTGTAAAACATCTTGGTTTAGATTATGAAAAGGCGTTGAAAATTGCAGAAAAATTTTCGCCGATTGAGCACAGAATAGAGCCGTGCGGCAAGATTAACGGCGTGGAATATATCAACGATTCTAAGGGTACTAACGTTGACGCGGTCAAGAAAGCCCTCGATTCTGTAACTACCACAACGATTTTGATTCTCGGCGGCGTTGACAAAGGCAACGATTACGGTTACATTATGCCTGAGGTAAAAAAGCAGGTTCGCGAAATAGTTGCGATGGGAGTTGACAACGCTCCTATTCATAAGGCGTTTGACGGCATAGTTCTCGTCAGCGATGTCAGAAGTATGAAAGAGTGCATAGAAAAGTGCGTTGAAATTGCAAAGCCGGGCGAGACGGTTTTGCTTTCGCCGGCCTGTGCAAGTTTTGACCTTTTCTCATGCTACGAAGAGCGCGGCGAAATGTTCAAAGATGAAGTGAAAAAAAGAATGAAAAATTAGAAAATGAAAAAGTTTTTTGAACTTTTAAAAGGCGACAGCGTGATATGGACTATGGTTATCTTGTTGTCGGGCATAGGCATCGTGGAGGTGTACAGCGCGACTTCAATGTTAGCATACAAATATCAGGACGGTCATACTACGTATTATTTTTTGCGGCATCTGATGTTTGTCTGTATAGGACTGATACTGATGTTTTGCGCGAGCAGGATTAGTTACAAATACTATTTTAAAATTGCAACTCCCGCTTTGTGCATGGCGGTATTTTTTCTTATTTTGACCCTTATGACGGGAAGAGACACGAATGACGCACGGCGTTGGTTGTCTCTTTTTGGTATACGGTTTCAGACTTCCGACCCTGCAAAACTTGCCTTGATGATATACTTAGCGAAGGTAATATCTTCTTCGCAAAACGCGGGTGTCAAGATGATTGACGTTTTTAAAAAATGTATGATTGCGATAGTTTTGGTTTGCGGACTTGTGTTGCCGGCAAACTTTTCTACCGCTTTTCTTATAGGCGTGGCCTCTTTAACGGTTTTGTTTATCGGCAGGATTAACTATAAATGGCTGTTAGGCTCTATTGCGGGGGCGGTTTTGGCTTTCGGAATGTTTGTCGGGGTAATGCTTGCAACGGGTACACATTCAAGGGTCGGGACTTGGTCTAAGAGAATTGAAACTTTTTTTAATCCGAAAGAAAATTCAAGTGCTGATTTTCAGGCTCAGCAGTCCAAAATTGCAATCGCTTTGGGTGATGTTTTTGGTAAAGGTCCCGGCAATAGCACTCAAAGAAATATTCTACCGCACCCGTATTCCGATTTTATTTATGCGATAATAGTTGAAGAAGGCGGACTTGTGGCGGGAACGGTTGTGATTGTGTTTTATTTGGTATTTTTTTATAGGTGCATACTGATAATAAAAAATTCTGAAAGGGCTTTCCCTGCGTTTATTGTCTTGGGATTGAGCCTTAACATTATGCTTCAAGCGGTTGCGAATATGCTTGTGGCTGTCAACATAACGCCTGTAACGGGGCAGCCGTTGCCGTTTGTGAGTATGGGTGGTACAGCCTCGATTTTTACTTTGTTTTCAGTCGGCATTATTCTCAATATTTCCCGTTATACGGGCAAGAAAGAGCCTGTTGAAGAGATAGAAAAAGAATCAGAGGTTGAAGAAGTTACAGATTATCCGTTTATTGCGGGCTAAAATGAAAGGAGGGATATAAGAAAATGAAAGTTTTAATAAGCGGAGGCGGTACGGGGGGACACGTTTTTCCCGCAATCGCAATAGCACAGGCTTTGAAGCGCATTGACGAAAGTATCGAAATCTTGTTTGTAGGTGCACTCGGCAAAATCGAAATGGAAAAAGTTCCGGCGGCTGGCTTTAAAATTATTGGTCTGCCTTCGGCGGGTTTTCAGCGAAAACAACTTTGGAAAAATATTACCTTGCCTTTCAAACTTTTGAGATGTATGTCGATGGCTAAGAAAATTATCAAGAATTTTCAGCCTGACATTGCCGTCGGCGTAGGCGGTTATGCTTCCGGACCGGCCTTGAAAGCCGCTTCCAAGGCAGGTATTCCGACCGTTTTGCAAGAACAAAACTCGCACGCAGGCGTAACGAACAAACTTTTGGCAAAAAATGCGGTTAAAATTTTTACCGCTTATCAAAATATGGAAAAATATTTTGACAAGGATAAAATAGTTTTGACAGGAAACCCCGTGCGTCCTGATATTGTTAATAACACTGCAACGAGAGACGAGGCTTTGGCCTTTTTTAATTTGAAAAAAGACAAACTTACAGTTCTTTCCATAGGCGGCAGTTTGGGCGCAGGAACGATTAATAAAAGCATTTTAGGTTCTGTTGAAAAGTTTCAAAATGCTGACATTCAAGTACTTTGGCAGACAGGAAAATATTATTACGAGGATATTGAAAAACAATTGAAAGAAAAACACTGTCCCGATATTCATGCAATGGCGTTTATTAAGCGTATGGATCTTGCTTATAAGGCCGCAGACGTGGTTGTTTCGCGCTCTGGTGCGTTGTCAGTCTCTGAACTTTGCATTGCGGGAGTGCCGGTAATCTTTGTGCCGTCGCCGAATGTGGCGGAAGACCATCAGACAAAAAATGCGCAAGCACTTGTAAATCAGGACGCAGCAATGATGTTAAGAGACGATGAAGCCGAAGAAAAGTTATTTAGACTTGTCTTAGAGTTGTGCAAAGACAACAAAAAGCAAACTTTACTTAAAAATAACATTAAAAATTTGGCTATTTCAAATTCTTCTGATATAATTGCACACGAAATTATAAAATTAGCGAAAAATAAATAAGCATTGTTTTGTTATAAGAAAAAAAATATTTAATTTTACGCGGAAAAATTTTGTTGAAATATGAAACGCAAAAAATTGTTAATATATGTTTTGGCTGTCTTTGCAGCGGCTTTTACGGCTCAAAGTTGTGGCACTAACCTTGGCGAAACAATTACGGTTACTAAGACCAAGTTGGAAAACGCTTTGGCTTCAAAGACGGAATTGGTTATCGATGAGATGGTTGACGTGTACAGTCAAATAGACGAATTGTCTTTTCAAAGTGAATATGACAATGCCCTTGCTGGGGTTTTGGCGGATATGCACGGAGAGTTTCAGAGTGATTTGACCGATACGGTGATA
>JAEEXW010000035.1 GCA_016287995.1 Bacteroidales bacterium | reverse complement strand
TGGATAAACGATTTTTTTTGTCGTTTTTGAAAAAACTTTGTAGTTTTGCAGAAAACTTAAAAAAAATAAATTATGCCGGAAATCAGTCGTTTTTATGGAATCATTATAACAATGTATCTTCCTGACCATAATCCGCCGCACTTTCATGTAAAATACAATGAATATCGTGCGACTATTGACATTAAATCAGGGAAAATCATTGGTGAAATGCCGCGCCGTGCATTGAATTTCGTTTATGAATGGTTGGATTTACATCAAGACGAACTTATGGAAAATTGGCGCAGAATGGAAAACGGCGAAACGTTAATAACTATTAATCCCTTGGACTAACCATGAAAATAGAAAATTCACTTATTTGGGTTACTTCTGCCAAAACAGCAGCCGGACACAAACTGGAACTGACTTTTAATGATGGCAGTGTAAAGATATTTGATTGTACACCGTTGATTGAGCGTTACAAAATTTTTGAACCGCTTAAAAACGAATCTGTTTTTGAAAATTTCTCGCTTGACGGTTGGACAGTAACATGGCTTGACGGACAAATCGACATTGCCCCTGAATATCTGTTTTCAGAAGGCATTGCAGCATAATTTTTGTCGTTTTTGAAAAAACTTTGTAGTTTTGCAGAAAACTTTAAAAAAATATGCAGAAAAACTTCCTCCGCTATGATACCGAGAATCAAATATATAGAACCTCAAAACGGTTACAAGTTGTATGCTGAATTTGACGACGGGCGCAAAGTTAAATACGACCTTTCTGATGACATTGCGAAGTTGCCGAATTATTCTATGTTGGCTGAAATAAACGGACTGTTTTTTCAAGCCTCGCTTGACAGCAGCCGCACTGTCGTATATTGGAACGAACTTGTTGACCTTCCAAGCGATACGATTTATGAATACGGCGAAGAGATATAATTTTTTCCGTCCAAAATTTAAAAATTGACATTCTTTTGTTCGTTGGCAGCGAATAAAATTTATATGGGTTCGAGCCGCAAGCATTGCGGCTCTACATACGAGGTGCGTTATGGAGACCGGCACGTAGAGCCGCAATGTTTGCGGCTCGGAATAATTAAAAAGTTTAATGATTATCCGCAATTAACATAATCTCATTTTTTTGTTGTATATTTTATGCTCAAAATCAGGTTTATATGCAACAGCGGCAATCATTAATCTGTCGAATATTTTATCTCCGAAATACATTCGGTTGAATTTGTAACAAAATTCGTTGAGATATAATTGCAAAAAAGCATCTTTCATTCCATGAAAAAAATCTTGAAACAATGCTTTTGCATTTGAAGCTGTTAGCAATCAGTAATTTTTAGCAAAAAAACGTTTTGATTTTTCTTAATATATTTTGTGCTTATAATTTTGATTTTCAGCGCATTAACGGTTTGATGCAGTTTGATTTTATTTAGATGCGCTTGGTTGCGGCGGTTTTTAAGGATAGTTTTGTGAAAAATTTTTAATCACCAACAAAAAACTTTACAGTTATGAAAAAATTATTATCCGTAATTACCGCCGCATTTTTGTTTTCATCATGCGGCTGCAACAAAGACAACGAGAACGATAGCACCGTTTCTTCTGATGTAAAAAACGACACACCCGCAATTGAGGAAACTATTCAAGAAGGCGATGAATTTCCTATCGCAAAGGGTAAAAATCGTGTAATTTACGAACTTAATACGGGTTCGTTTACCACGGAAGGCACTTTTAAGGCGGCGGGCGAAAAACTCCAAGATTTGAAAGACCTTGGTGTAGACATTGTTTGGCTTATGCCTATTTATCCCAGAGGCGGCGGTATCAATAGTCCGTATGCAGCAACGGATTTTAAGGATGTTAATCCTAAATACGGAAAAATCTCCGATTTGAAAGATTTCGTTTCCAAAGCGCACACTCTCGGTATGGAAGTTTGGCTCGATTGGGTGCCCAATCATACCGCAACTGATGCAAAATGGGTTACATCAAATCCCGATTACTACAAGAAGAAAAATGGCGAAATGGTTCATCCCAATAATTATGGCGACGTTTTCCAGCTTAATTATTCTAATCCCGAACTCGCTGAGGCTATGACAAATTGCTTGAAATTTTGGATCGATGAGGCCGACATTGACGGTTACAGATGCGATTATGTAAGTTCACCGGAAATTCCCGCAAGTTATTGGGCTAAGGCTATTCCCGAAGTTAAAAACTATAAATCAGGCAAAACGATTACTTTCCTTGCCGAGGGTGATTTAACCGATGCCAACAATAGCGGACTTGTTTCAACGGGTTTTGAATATGATTATGCGTGGGGATTCCAAGAAGGCGGTCTCTACAAAACTGTTGGTAAAGGTATCAGCGGAACCTCGCTTCAAAAGGTTTGCGAAAAAATGCTTGATGCTACCGAAAAAATAAAACCCATAATTCGTATGATTTATCTCACCAATCACGATCAAAACTACAACGACGGCGGACATTTGATTTCGGATATTTACGGCGAAAATGTTTATCCTTTTACGGCGTTGATTTTCACTTTCAAGGGTATGCCTTTGCTTTATAACGGTCAGGAAATCGGTGGCAAACAAATTCTTGATTATTTCAACGACACAAAAATCAAATGGAACGACCGCGATGAAAAAATGTATAATATTATAAAAAATCTTGCACAGCTCAAACATTCCACCAATGCACTTGCCGAGGATGCTACAATTGTTGTGAATAAAACTGATAATTCACAAGTTTTTGCTTACACACGCGGCAGCGGCAAAAATGCTGTTGTCACGGTTATTAATCTTGGAACTTCTGATGCTACAGTTTCTGTATCTGATTTAACCTCAGGTGTTTACACATCAAAATACACCGGCGGCGAAAGTATCGAAAAAGTATCGGAAAAGGTCTTGGAAACACAGTCTTTTACCATCTCGAAAAAGGGGTTTATGGTTTTATCTAAATAAGTATTTAAATTTAAACATTTGCAGTTCATTTTTTGTGAGGCGGGGTAGAGAAAAAAACTCCGCCTTTTTTGTTGATTTTTTTTTATTTTTCAATAATTAATTTTATATTTGTCCCTAACAGATTTTTATTGGTGATTGCCTATGAACAAAAAATTATTCCTTTTGACGGCATTGTTTTTTTTCGTTTTCCGTGTTGAAGCTCAGGACTACGAAAAACTTGACCACATAACCGACAATTTCGATAAAGTTATCACCGACAAACAAAAACGGATTGCTGTACTTTTGGAGGGAGATAGAAGTTACGGACTTTACAACAGACTTTTTTCTGAATATATGTCGTTTAAATACGATTCCGCATACAAATACGTTACCGAAAGCCTACGCATAGCGAATAGTTTGAACGACAAAGAAAAAATTTACGATTGTCTTTTGAAATATGCTCACATACTTTCGGTTGCGGGACATTTTCAGGAGGCTGTTGCGGTCTTGGGAAAAATCAATCCTGATTCCGTTAAAAACAATCTCAAAACCGCATATTTTGCCAATCAAGCCGATTTGTTTTTGTACCGTTCGGAATTTACGGAAGAGTCGGAATTTTTTTTGCAGATGAGGGATAGTTCCATTTATTATCACAAAAAAATAATAGAGTATTCCAATCCTGATAGTTACGAATATACGTTTTCTAAAGCGGTGCTTTCAGCAGAGGAAAAAGACTTTGTATCGGCAATCAATACGCTTGAGAATTATCTTAATAACAATAAACCCAATAGTCGTACTTATTCGATTATAACAGGCACTTTGGCGTATTATTATTTGTGTCTTGGACAAATGGAAACAGCCGAAAAGTATTATTTATTATCTGCCGAAAACGACCTCGAAAACGCTATCATCGAAAACAACAGTTTGCGCCGTCTTGCCGAAATACTTTTCGACAAAGGTGATTATCAACGTGCTTTCAAATATTTGATGATTTGTTCGCAGTGTGCTAATTTTTACGGTTCAAAACTTCGTAACGTTCAGATTGCCAAAATTCACGACAAGATTATTACTTCGTATTCTAATGAGAAAAAAAATGTTCACAACAGAACATTGTTGTTTCTTGTAATAATCTCGGTAGTGGCATTTGTACTTGTATTTTTAACGATAAAACTTATTAGCAAAAACAAACGTTATATCATTGCTAATCACAAAATTACTGTTATTAACAACGAACTTGATTCTACATTAATGCAGTTGAAAGTTGCCAATAATTCACTCAAAGAATACAACAAAATCAAGGACGAATATATTGGTCGTTTTATGGAAGTTTGTTCCATGATTATTGAAAATGCCTATCAAAAACATAAAATTGTCAATAAGTTGGCCCGCGAA
Source organism: Bacteroidales bacterium (assembly GCA_016287995.1). GTDB lineage: Bacteria > Bacteroidota > Bacteroidia > Bacteroidales > UBA3824 > UBA3824. The sequence continues at coordinate 8,962 of JAEEXW010000035.1, read as the reverse complement.
AAAAAGATGGCTGAACTTTATGCTGAAATCAAAAACGAGGATTTCATTACCGAAAACACCAAACTTTTTTACGATAATTTTGACGAAGCATTTTTGAATCTTTTTCCGGATTTCGGCACGAAGGTTAACGGATTTTTAAAACCGGAATTTCAGTTTGTTGTTAAAGATAAAACTTTAACGACGGAATTAAGAATACTTGCGCTTTTAAGGCTTGGTTTTTCTGACAACAAACAAATAGCTTCAATTCTTCGCTCCTCGATAACGACTATTTACACCTATCGTTCCAAAATCCGCTCCAAGGCTTTGGACAAAGACGGTTTTGAAGATGCGGTAAAATCGCTGTAAATTTTAAAATTTACCTTTGATTTTTTCTCTGTTCTTTGAATGTTAATAACCTGATTATTAATGAAATAGTGTTTTAAAAAACTTTGATTTTGTTTTGATGTACTTGTTATGATTTTCTTTTCGATATAAAATTGCAGAAATTTTTTAGTAACCAAAATTTATAGCAAAATGAAAAGACAAAAAACATCAAAACATTTCCGCTTTTTGCTGCTTTTTTTTGCAGCGTTGTTTTGGGCGGGCGCAGTTTCCGCTCAAATCAGAGTCCAAGGTTATGTTCAGGACGTTAGTGGTGCCCGTATTATCGGTGCTACAATCCTCGAACAAGGAACAACCAATGGCACAATCACGGATTTAGACGGTAATTTTTTGCTGTCGGTTCCTGAAAACGCAAAACTCCAAATCTCTTACATCGGTTATCAAACGCAAGTTGTCAGCGTTGCTTCTAACCTTGTTATTACCCTTATGGAAGATACCCAAAACATCGACGAAGTGGTTGTAATCGGTTATGGTGCAGTAAGAAAATCAGATGCAACCGGTTCGGTGGCTACTCTTGAGGCCGATCCCAAAATGAAAGGCGTTGCAACTACTGCCGATGATATGCTCGTTGGTAAAATTGCCGGCGTTAATGTCGTAAACGGCGGTGGTAGTGCCAACAGCGGTTCAAGTATCAGAATCAGAGGCGGTTCTTCGCTTTCTGCAAGCAACGATCCGCTAATTATTCTCGACGGCGTTTATCTCGATAATTCTGGCATCGGTGGTGTTGGCAATTTGCTTTCCACTATCGACCCCAACGACATCGAATCGTTTACAGTATTAAAAGACGCTTCTGCAACTGCAATTTACGGTTCAAGGGCTTCCAACGGCGTTATCATCATAACAACCAAAAAAGGTAAAGCCGGAAAAATTAAAATTTCTTACGATGGAAACGTTTCTGTTTCCAAGGTTAAGAAAACAATTGACGTTCTCGACGGAAACGAATTTCAAGAGTTTATCCGTAACACTTTTAGCGGCAAATCCAACCAAGCAGAGGTTTACACAAAAGCCGGTTTAAATCCTGTAACGGGCGAAACTGTTTACAATTTCAATACCGATTGGCAAGACGAAATTTATCGCACCGCTGTTAGCACCGAGCATAATCTCAGCGTGTTGGGTTCTGTAAAAGAATTTATGCCTTATAGAGTTTCGGCAGGTTTCACCGAAAACAACGGTGTACAAAGTTACGACCACAATCGTCGTTACACCGGAAATATTTCGCTTAATCCCAAATTCTTGAACGATCGTCTTACTGTAAACCTCAACGGTAAAGGTATGATTATCCACAGCGATTTTGACCCGGGTGCAATTGGAAATGCAGTTTATTACGATCCTACAAAACCTATTTATGCAACGGGTAGTCCTTATTCAGGATTTTGGAGCTGGACAGGTGCTGCCGACCCGTTTAATCCCGGTTGGGCTGCCGACTACGAAGGCGCAAAAAATAGTTACAACAAGTTTGGTGCAGGACCTAATCCTGTGTCAAAAATAGAACTAAACGACAATTCTGCCGATGTTAAAAACTTTATCGGTAGCGCACAATTCGAGTACAAATTCCTTTATCTCAAAGGATTAAAAGCTAATTATAATCTCTCTCTTGATGCCTCAAGCAGCGAAGGAAGTACTTTTAATGCAGCAGGAAAACCCGACAATTTTTCGGGTTCTACAATTAGCAACAAAAACGAATGGGAACAAAAACGTCGCAATTCGCAGATGGATTTTTATCTTACTTACGAGAAAAAACTTCCTAATTTGAAAAGCAAATTCGATGTAATGGCAGGCTATTCTTGGCAACATTATTACACCGAGGGCGATAGCTGGTATTCTGCTTATACGCCTGTCGACGCTAAAGGTGCTATCAGCTACGACAATCAAGAATTCAACGAAGACCTTAGCAATATCGAAGGTAATTATTACGCCAACGAACATTATATTGTTTCGTTTTTCGGAAGGTTGAACTACTCTTTTGACGACCGTTATTTGCTAACATTTACAATAAGAGACGACGGTTCGTCGAGATTCAACAAAGACAATCGTTGGGGCGTATTCCCCTCAGCAGCTTTGGCTTGGAGAATTTCGCAGGAAGAGTTTATGCAAAGTCAGAATCTTTTCTCCAACATGAAACTTCGTCTCGGCTGGGGTAAAACAGGTCAGCAGGATATTAATCAAGGTGATTATCCATATCTTGGAACTTATTCTTATTCCACCAACACGGCGTCATCGTATTATCGCAACGGCAAATGGATTAGTCTCTTGAAACCTAATGCTTTCAACGAGTCTTTGCAATGGGAAACCACCACTACTTGGAATGCAGGATTTGATTTTGGAATGTTTAAAGACCGTTTGACGGCTTCCGTGGATTGGTATTATCGCGAAACCACCGACCTTATCAACACCGAGGCAAAAACTCCGTCGGGTAGCAATTTCTCGGAATATGTTGTTGCTAACATCGGTTCGCTTACCAACACCGGCGTTGAAATCACACTTGGCGGCGTAGCTCTTTCTACCAAAGATTGGCAGTTGAGACTTGATGCTAACCTCGCTTTCAACCGTAACGAAATTACAAAACTTTCTTCTGGTGCTGAGGATACCGATATTCGTCGTTTTGCTGCAACTTCCGATGGCGACGGTGCTACCACAATTAAGGCTCACGCTGTTAACAATCCGGCTGGTATGTTCTTCGTTTTCCAGCAGGTGTATGATGCTGACGGACACCCGATTGAAGGTGCGTTTATCGACCGTGACGAAAGCGGTTCTATCGACGAAAAAGATCTTTATATGTTCCACAATGCCGATCCCAAAGCTACATTTGGTGTTGCTGCAAAACTTCAGTACAAAAAATTCGACTTTTCTCTTGCAGGACACGGAAGTCTCGGCAATTGGATGTACAACGGTGTAGCAGCCAACAGCGCAGCTCTTGCTCCCGAAAATGTATATGCTTCGAGCGCACTTACCAACAAAACTCGCTTTGCTTTCCAAACTAATTGGCAAAAAGCTCAGGTTTTGTCTGATTATTACATCCAATTGGCATCGTTCTTTAGAATCGACAATATGACATTGGGATACAGCTTCGATAAAATTTTCGACAAAGTAGGCGGCAGAGTTTATTGCACTGTTCAAAATCCGTTTGTATTCACCAAATACGAAGGACTCGATCCCGAAATTTCGAGCGGTATCGACAATAGTTTCTATCCCCGCCCTGTAACATTCTTGCTCGGCTTGAATCTTAATTTTTAACACCAAAAAAAATTGTAAATTATGAAAAAACATAATATTATCATAACAGCGGCAATCTTGACGGGTGCAATGTACCAATCGTGTGTCAAAGATTTGGACGTAACGCCGCTAACAACTACCACCGTAACATCTGCAACAGCTTGGGACAGCGACACTTCTGCTGATTGTATTGTTGCAAAAATATATTCTGCATTTTCGGTGCCGGGTCAGAGCGGACCTGCCGACGGCGACATCGTAGGTGCCGACCAAGGTGAAGCTACTTTTACGCGTTCGTTTTGGAATTTGGAAGAACTTACAACAGATGAGGCTATGTGTGCTTGGTCTGACGAGGCTCTCAACGGTCTTCAATATTGCAACTGGGGCTCTACCAACCGTTTTATAATGCTCAACTACGACCGTATGTGCATTATCAACGCATATTGCAATGAGTTTTTGAATCAGACAAAAGATTCAAAACTTTCGGTTTCCGCAGAGCGTTTAAAAGAAATTCATACTTTTAGAGCCGAGGTGCGAACACTCAGAGCATTAAGCTATTACATTTTGATGAATTTTTATGGTAACGTACCCTTTACCGACGAAAATTCAGGTATAGGTGCTTATCTTCCCGAACAAAAAGGCAGAGATTTCCTTTTCCCATGGATTGAAAACGAACTCAAAAGCGTAATCGAAAGTGGTGAACTTCCCGAAAAATCTGCTTCTACCTACGGAATGGTAAATAAATACGTTGCCGAAATGATTTTGGCAAATCTCTACATGAATGCCGAAGTTTACAATCAAGGCAATCATTATGAAGAGGCCGCAAAAGTACTCGAAGATATTATCGACAACGGTGGATATTCGTTGGAATCTGTTTATAAGTATAATTTCCAAGCCGACAACGATTTGTCGCCGGAAATTATTTTCCCGATAATTTTCGACGGTGTACACGCCCAAAGTTACGGTGGTACGCTATATCTCACAGCAGGTGCTTTTGATGCCGATATGTCTCCGGCTGATAATTACGGCATTGCTGGGATGTGGGACGGCATACGCGCTCCTCAAGATTTGAGCAGCATTTTTGAAGAAGGCGACAATCGTGCTTTATTCTTCACCGAAGGACGCGAACAAGTGATTTCCAACAACGGCGATTTCAAACAAGGTTGGTCGGTGGTAAAATACACCAATATCCGTCGCGACGGTGCTAAGGCTTCAAGCGCAGATTTTCCCGATACGGATTTCCCGTTTTACCGCTTAGCCGACGCATATTTGCTCTACGTGGAAGCAACGCTCCGCGGCAGTGGCAACAGCGCAAAAGCCGTTGAACTTTACAACAAAATTCAAGAACGCGCTTTTGGTGATAAGAGCCATAATATTTCGTCGCTTTCTGAAATAACTTTAGACGACCTTCTTGACGAACGTGCAAAAGAACTTTATTGGGAAGGACACCGCCGCACCGACCTTATACGATTTGGTAAGTATTTAACGAAATCGTGGGCTTTCAAAGGTGGCAATGCTTCTGGTACTAACGCAATCGACAGCAAATATTTGCTCTTTCCTCTGCCTTCTACCGATGTTTCGGCAAATTCTAATTTGAAACAAAACGAAGGATTTTAGTAATTGACAGTTGACAATTGAAAATTGAAAATTGACAATTGAAAGTTGGTTTTTATAATTAAAAAAAAGAAAATACAATGAAAACATTAAAATATTTAGCGGCATTATTGGGAGCTGCAACATTGTTTGCTTCCTGCGAAAAATCCGATGAGGATATGCCGCAATTAGATTTCAATTCGAGCAAAGCTCCTGTTTTGGCAGACCTATCCGAACCGATTGACGGAAGCCAAAGCGAGTATACATTCTATTTTACGCCGGGCAAGTTTGTTGTTGACGGTAAGGAAGTTGTTATAGCCGAAAAAGACCAAAAACAACAATATGCACTTCAAGCAGATTTGTCGGACGGAGATTTTTCGACGCCGGTTACTATTGCACGTCAAAATTACGACGAAACCGACCAATTTGTTGTTAGCTACGATGCTCTTTGTAGCGCGGTGAGCGGTTGGAAAGAACTTGCAACACCTCTTTCTGCATGGACGGGCACATTAAAATTCCGTTTGTTACTTCTTCCGGGTGCAAACCTTGCCGATGGTTTTTCTTCCAACACGATAAGTGTCAGCACCAAATTGAAATATGTTGATCCTAATCCCAAAATTTACGTTTGCAACAATGCGGGTTGGGACGAGCTAAGGCTTTATGCTTGGGGTGACGACAATTCAGCACTCGGCGACTGGCCCGGCATAGCACCAGAGGACGAAACCGTTGAACTCGGTGGCAAAGTTTATTATGCTTTCGACGTTAAGAATAGGGTAGGCTCCAACAACGAAAATTATATCATCAACAACAACGACAACGGCTCGCAGCTTGATATTTATTCAGGCGTTTTTGGTTCTTCAGTTTATGTAACAATCAACGCTGACGGCACTGTTACAATAGATTCTGCCGAAGAGACAAAGCCAGAAGATGATAATAACGACGACAAACAAGAAATCAATTTGCCTAATGCTGCAACATTAAAAATTTCGGGAAACAAAATAACATTGGAAACCGATTTAGATGCAGTGTATTCAGTATGGGCTTGGAACGGTGATTTCGGAGGTGATGCCTACACAGAATCAGGTTCTTGGCCTGGCGACAATTTGCTTTTGATTAGCAACAACGATGGCAAATACGTTTACGAATACACCTTTACGAATCTTCCAGAAGGTGAATTGTTGCCGGCTCAAATCATAATCTCCACCGACGGCGGCAATGCAAAATTGTTCGACGGTGCTAATTATGAAGATAACGCAGAGTACGAATATACAAAACCTGATGCCACCGAACCTGTAGATCCTGAACTTTTGGATAATATGACATTTACATTTAAGACAGAAGTCGCAGGCGATTATTACGTTTGGGCATGGGGTGGAAACTATGGTGGCGAAGCATTCACCGAGGCAGGCTCTTGGCCAGGCGACAAACTCGAACTTGTTAGCGAAAACGATGGTGAATATATTTACGGTTATAAATTCACCAAAAATCCGGGTATTGCACCTACCAATATTATAATCTCTACGGATAATGGCAACACCAAATTTTACGATGGTGTAGAATTTGAAAACGGAAAAGAGTATTAATAGAATTTTAAAAAAAACGATAAACCTTATCACCGAATTATAAAAAGATTTGGTGATAAGGTTTTTTTGTAATATAAAACTTTTTTTATAAATTCATCTCTTTTTTCAGATATTCTGCTGTGTAGCCTTTGCCTTGTTTTATGATTTCTTCGGGCGTACCTTCGGCGATTATCTGTCCGCCGTTTTTGCCGCCTTCGGGACCAAGGTCAATGATGTAATCTGCCGTTTTGATAACGTCAAGGTTATGTTCAATGATGACTACGGTGTTGCCTTTGTCAACCAAAGCGTTGAGAACACGCATTAAAACACGAATATCTTCCAAATGAAGTCCCGTTGTAGGCTCGTCCAAAATGTAAAGCGTTTTGCCGGTGTCGGTGCGTGAAAGTTCGGTCGCAAGTTTTATTCTCTGCGCCTCGCCGCCCGAAACCGTTGTCGCCGACTGCCCTAACGTTACGTAACCCATGCCCACGTTTTGCAACGCTTGAAGTTTTTTTAAAATTTTCGGTTGATTTTGAAAAAATTCCGCAGCACGGTTTATCGTCATGTCAAGAATGTCAGAAATCGACTTGCCTTTGTATTTTACTTCCAGCGTTTCGCGGTTGTAACGCCGTCCGTTGCAGGCATCGCATTTTACGTAAACGTCCGGCAAAAAGTTCATTTCCACTGTTTTAACGCCCGCGCCCTGACATTGTTCGCACCGTCCGCCCTTAACATTGAACGAAAAACGTCCCGGCTTGTAGTTCATAATTTTTGACTGAGGCAACTCCGCAAACAAATTTCGAATGTCAGCAAAAAGTCCCGTATAAGTACACGGATTACTTCTTGGCGTTCTGCCTATCGGGTCTTGGTTTACTTCGATAACCTTGTCAATGTTTTCAATGCCTAAAATTTCGGCGTATTCTTTCGGCTCTTGAAGCGAGCGGTAAAAATGTTTTGTCAAAATAGGCCGTAAAGTTTCGTTTATCAGCGTTGACTTTCCACTTCCCGAAACTCCCGTTATCAAAACCAATTCTCCGAGCGGAATCGTTAAATCAACGTTTTTCAAGTTGTTGCCTTTGCAGCCTTTGAGCGTTAAAAATTGTCCGTTTCCTTTGCGACGCTCTTTTGGCATTTCAATATCAAGGGTTCCGTTCAGATATTTAGCCGTCAGATTGTCTGTTTTTAAAAGTTCTTCCGGCGTGCATGAAGCCGTCAGATAACCGCCTAAACGTCCCGCACCCGGACCGATGTCAATTACGTAATCGGCATTTTTAATCATATCTTTGTCATGCTCCACTACGATAATGGAGTTTCCGTTGTCGCGTAAGGCTTTTAGCGACTTGATTAATCGGTCGTTATCCCGCTGATGAAGCCCGATTGACGGTTCGTCTAAAATGTACAAAACGTTAACAAGTTTTGACCCGATTTGCGTGGCAAGCCTTATGCGCTGCGCCTCGCCGCCAGACAGACTTGCCGAGGGACGGAAAAGGCTCAAATATCCTAATCCGACATCGTCCATAAAGCCGATTCTCGTGCGGATTTCTTTCAAAACTTCCGTCGAAATTTTTTTCTGTTTTGCGGTCAGACGGTCTTCGATGTTTACCAAAAACTCTTTTAAATCTTCGATGTCAATCATCGAAAGTTCTGCGATGTTTTTGCCCGCGATTTTAAAACTGAGAGCCTCTTTGTTGAGCCTTTTGCCCTGACATTCGGGACAGATTCCGGGCGTGGAATATTTCAGGACGAGTTCCGACGAGTCTTCGTCTTCGAGGGCGTTTTCCAAGTATTTCAAAATACCGTCGTAAGTGGTTCTTGAACTGCCGTATTTTGCCATCCAAGCCATTTCAATCGGCTCTGCGCTACCGTTCAAAACCATGTCTAACTGTTCGGAAGTCAGGTTTTTGACCGGTTCGTCCATCGAAAAGCCCTCTCTTTCAGCCAGAGCGTCCAACTGACGGAAAACAAAATTATCCGTACGTTTTCCGAGCGGAGAAATTGCGCCTTTGTTTATCGAAATATTATCATCCGGAATAACCTTTGAAATGTCGATTTTGTCTATTTCGCCCAAGCCTTTGCAACAAGGACAAAATCCTGCCGGCGAATTGAAAGAAAAATTCATCGGTGCAGGCTCTTTGTACGAAATTCCAGTCGTCGGACACATCAGAAGCTTGCTGTAAAATCTTGCGTCTTCGGTTTCGGGATTAAGAAGCATAATC